>JBKPMI010000189.1:0-17491 GCA_046732075.1 Acidobacteriota bacterium
GGCGAGCGAGCCGGCGAGGTCCGCGCCGCGGTCGGCGGCAAAACCGCGAAAGGTGTCCAGCACGACCTCACGGGCCGTGACGAAGGCCCGCAGCAGGCGCTCGGGCACGATGGGAGCACGCCGCCTGGCGCGCTCGAGCACCATCGTGATGCGGCCTTTCGCCTCGCCGCTCTCGCCCGCTTCGTTCACGAGGGAATTCTCAGGCCGAGAACCACTCCCTCACTTTAGCTCGACCGCCTCACCTTCCGCGGGCAGATTCACCGTCCAGCCGTACTTCGAGCGCAGTCCTGCCGCGAGGGCCTCGCGCGCCTTCGGCTCACCGTGGACGAGGGAGACCGCCCGGGGCGGGCTCGCGAGCGACGCGACCCACTCGATCAGCCCGCGTTGATCCGCGTGCGCCGAAAGGGCCGGAATGTCCCGGATCTCGGCGCGCACCGCGATGGGCTCGCCGAAGATCCGGACCTCGCGCGCCCCCTCCAGGATTCTCCGGCCGAGCGTGCCCTGCGCCTGGAATCCGACGAACAGAAGCGTGGTCGCCGGGTCCGAGAGTCGGTGCTTGAGGTGGTGCAGGATGCGACCCCCCGAAAGCATCCCGGAGGCCGACACGATCACCATCGGACCGCGGCGCGAGTTCAGCGCGATCGACTCGTCCCGGTCGCGGACGAGGTGCACGGAAGGGCCTTCGATCGGGCACAGTCCCGCGTCGCGCAGCTTCTCCATCTCGAGGTCGTGCTCGGAGGTTGCGGCGCAGTAGAGGTCGACCGCGGAAACGGCCATCGGGCTGTCGAGGTAGATGGGAAGGTCTTCCGGGATCGTCCCGTCGCGCTGCAGCGACCGGAGGTGGTAGAGGATGTCCTGCGCGCGTCCGACCGCGAACGCCGGAATGAGGAGTACGCCGCGACGTCCGACGGTCTCGACGACGACGCGGCCGAGCTCTTCGCGGGGGGACGCGTCCGGGTGAAGCCGGTCCCCGTACGTCGACTCGAGCAGGAGGTAGTCGGCCGCTTCCGGCTGCTCCGGGTCCAGGAGGATCGGAACGTCGCGCTGCCCGACGTCGCCCGAAAAGACGATTCGCCGCGCGTCCGCCTCGACCGTCACGAACGCGGCGCCCAGGATGTGCCCGACCCGCCGGAAGGTAAACGCGATTCCGGGCGCGGCCTCCGCGCGCTCGTGAAACGGAACCTGCCTCAGGAGTCCGAGCGCGCTCTGCGCGTCCTTCGCGTCGAAGAAGGGCAGCGCTGGCTTGTGGCTGGAGTACGACTTTCGGTTCGCGTACAGCGCGTCTTCCTCGTGGAGGTGCGCGGCGTCGGGCAGCAGGTAGCCGAGGAGACCCGCGGTCGGCGGCGTGACGTAGACCGGTCCCGAGAAGCCCTGCTTGCCGAGGCGCGGCAGGTAGCCGGTGTGGTCGATGTGCGCGTGGGTGATGACCACCGCGTCGAGGGACGCCGGATCGAACGGGGGAGGGGACCAGTTCTTCTGCTTGAGCTCGCTCGAGCCCTGGAACACGCCGCAGTCGAGCAGCACCCGATGCGATCCGGATTCGAGGAGGAATTTGGAGCCCGTGACCGTCCCGCAGGCCCCCAGAAATCGGAGCGTCGACATCGCCGCGGATTATTCGCGGCAGCCGGCGAAAGAGCAATCGCAAAGGAGAATTTGTCGCGCGCGGCGCGCTGCGGGGGTCCCCGCGCCGACCCGGCACGATCATTGTATGATCCCGTCCTTTGAATGTGAGGTGACCGATGGCGAAAGACACTCCGTTCGATCGCGCCCGCGATTTCGTGGAAGAGAAGATCGAACAGACGAAAGAGGTACTCGGCGACTCCTTCGACGGAATGAGCGGTGAGATGCGCAAGACGATGAAGTCGACGGCGAAGAAGCTCGAGAAGGATTACGGCTACCTGTGGGACGACGTGCAGCGTTACGTCAAGAACAGCCCCGGGACCGCACTCGCGATCTCCGTCGGCATCGGGTTCCTGCTGGGCTACCTGCTGCGCGGCGGCGACGACGACTGAGAAAGTTTCCAGCTCTCCGCTTTCCGTTCTCAGCAGTCTGACCCGCCGATGATCCGCGTTGCGGCGATCGAAAAGAATCTCCCCGACGACGTCCGTCGGACGATCAAGGACCATCCGCTTCTCGCCTTGACCGCCGGAGCCCTCGCCGGGTACTACCTGGGACGCGGGTACGGCAAGGAGATCCTGACGACACTCGTCGGAGTCGGGATCTCGGCGGGCGCCTCCAACGCGCGCCGGATGCTGGGCGTCGAGCCCCGCGACTCGCGCCGCCGCTGACCCGGCGGGATAATCCCCCCGCGTGACGCACCACACGGCGGTTCATCCCGCTCTCTCGACGTTCGCGTCGAGCGCGGGTTGAGCCTGCAAGATCGGTCAGTTCGACCTTTCCGCGCTTCTCGCGAAGCTTCCCGCCCCGGCAGACTCGAACCTGCTGGTCGGCAACGCGTCCGCCGA
Source organism: Acidobacteriota bacterium (assembly GCA_046732075.1). Classification (GTDB taxonomy): domain Bacteria; phylum Acidobacteriota; class Thermoanaerobaculia; order UBA5066; family Gp7-AA6; genus Gp7-AA6. The sequence continues at coordinate 2,466 of JBKPMI010000189.1, forward strand.
CGACGCCGCGGTCTACCGGCTGGGCCCGGACCAGGTAATGGTCCAGACGGTCGACTTCTTCACGCCGGTCGTGGACGACCCCTATCTCTTCGGTCAGATCGCCGCGGCGAACGCGCTGTCGGACGTCTACGCCATGCGGGGCCGGCCGGTGCTGGCGCTCGCGCTCGTCGCGTTCCCGACCACCGTGCTGCCGGTCGACGTCCTGGAGCGAATTCTGCGCGGCGGCGCGGACAAGGTCGCAGAGGCCGGGGCGGTCATCGGCGGTGGTCACTCGATCGACCACGACGTCCCGCTGTACGGGCTTGCGGTCACCGGGATGGCGAAGGAGAGCGAACTGACCCGGAACTCCGGCGCCCGCCCGGGGGACGCCCTCGTTCTGACGAAGCCGCTCGGGGTCGGCGTAACCGTCTGCGCCGGCCGCGCCGACACGCTCGCCACTGAAGGCGTGACCGGACTCTTCCGGAAGCCCCTTCTCTCCGACGGCGCGCGGGAGGAGGCCGGGCGGACGATGGCGGCCCTGAACCGGCCCGCCGTCGAGGCAATGGAAGGGTTGGAGGTGCACTCCGCGACGGACGTCACGGGCTACGGGCTCCTCGGACATGCTTACGAGATGATGGAGGCGTCGGCGACGACGGCGCAGTTCCGGGTCGACGCGATTCCGCTCCTGTCGGAGGCCCGCCGCCTCGCGGCGAAGGGGATCGCGCCGGACGGCTCCCGGGTCAACGTGCGGAACCTGCGTCCGCGGTCGGAGGTCGGGCCCGGTGTCAGCGAAGACGACTTCCTGCTCCTCGCCGACGCGCAGACGTCCGGCGGGCTGCTGGTCGCGCTCCCGGAGAGTCAGGGAGAAGAATACGCGCGGCGCTGCCGGGAGCGGGGCGCGGAATCGGCCGCGGTGGTGGGTCGGGTAGCGGCGCGCGGGAAGTTTTCGCTCGAGATCCGCAAGAACGAAACGTCGGGGAGGAAGTCATGAAAGACGAGTCGGAGTGGGTCGAGGTCGCGTCGGTGGGCAACGACGAAGAGGCCGCGCTGATCGCGGGCCTGCTCCAGTCGGAGGGCGTCCCGTGCGAGGTCGAGGGACCCTCGGCCACACCGTGGCCCGAGAACCTCGGAGCGTTCGGGATGAGCCGCGTGCTGGTGCCGCCGGACCGGGCGGACGAGGCGCGGCGCCTTCTCGACGAGCAGCGGCGCCGGTCCCCGGTTCCCGCGGATGAAGAAGAGACCGAGACCGGCGTGGAATGAACCCGGTCGCCGCCTTTGCGGCGGCCGTTCTCTTGCTCGGATCCTCACCGCCTCCGCCGCGGCCGGCCGCGACCTCCTCCGGGGAGACGCGCGTCCTTCTCTTCACCCGGACGACCGGGTTCCGGCACGACTCGATTCCGGACGCGATCGCCGCGCTTCGCCGGATCGGGAGCGAATCCGGATTTCTCGTGGACGCGACGGAGGACCCGGAGGCGTTCCGGGATGCGACGCTCTCGGCGTATCGCGTGGTCGTCTTCCTGCTGACGACCGGGGACGTCCTCGACGCGGACGGTCAGGCCGCGCTGGAGCGCTTCGTCGGGTCCGGCGGCGGCTTCGTGGGAGTGCACTCCGCGACCGACACCGAGTACGACTGGGCGTTCTACGGGAGGCTCGTCGGCGAATACTTCGCGGGACACCCGAACGTGCAGCCGGCGACGGTGCGGATCGAAGACCGCGCTCACCCCGCGACGGTGTCGCTCCCCGTGGCCTGGCCCCGCACCGACGAGTGGTACAACTTCCGGACGAATCCGCGCGGGCGCGTCCACGTGCTCGCGACCCTGGACGAGGGCACGTATTCCGGCGGCTCGATGGGCGCCGACCATCCGATCGCGTGGTGCCAGGAGATCGCCGGCGGCCGGGCGATCTACACGGCCGGAGGGCACACGCGGGAGAGCTACAGCGAGCCGCTCTTCGTCGCGCACCTCGCCGGCGCGGTCCGTTGGGCCGCGGGTCTGGAGCCGGGGGACTGCGGACCCGGCGAGCGCGTGCCGCCCCGTCGCATCGAGGCGCCTCGCCGGACGCCGCGCGTCATTACCCCGCGATAGCCGTCACATCGGCCCTTCCTTGGCCTTGATCAACTCCAGGATCTTCCGGTCGATCTGTCCGTCGCGCCGGATCCGGGTGTCGTAGTTTTCCCAGCCCATGTAGTCGGCGAGCGCGTTCGTCGACGCCTCGTCCCAGACGCCGTCCGTCCTCCCCTTGTGAAAGCCCTTCTTCGCGAGAAGCTTCTGGAGGTAGACCGCGTCGGCGCCGCGGATCGGAATGACGTCCTTCGGGTCGCTCCTCTCGAAGTGGATCTTCTGCAGGTCGTAGAGGCGGTAGATCTCGGCGATCGGATCCTTCGCGTCGTACACCGAGATGTCGATGTAGCGGTCGCTCTTCGCGTCGTACGAGGCGCCCTGCCGCACGACCACGAGCGCCGCAGACTGCCGGCCGCGGCGGTCGCCGCCCGCTTCCGCGCCCGCCTTGATGGCGGCGAGCAGACGGTCGGCGAGCGCGCCGCGGGTCCCGAGGAACGCCTTTTCCATGGCATCCACCGTCGCCTCGGATACGAGGATGTTCCCCTGGATCGCATAATCCGGCCCGGTCCGGCCGCCCGCCCAGTCGAAGCACTTCTTTCCCGTGAAGGTCGCGGACCGTCCCTTCGCGTCCACGATGCCGACCTGTCGGTCCTGCAGGTCGGCGTCGTCGCGGCTGACGATCGTCAGCACCTCCTGCGGCGTCGCGCCGAGCGCGAGGAGCTCCAGCCCCTTCGTGCCGAAGTCCGAGTTGGAGAACGATTGCGTGGCGACCGCGCCGACTCCCGCCCTCGCGTACGGCACCGCGACCCGGACGTTCGGGAACTTGCTCTGGACCGCGACCCCCAGGTCGCCGTTGCCCGGATCGCGCGCCACGATCGAGAAGGTGGAAACGAGCGGTTGTGCGGGATGCGCGGTGAGCGCCGCCGCGAGGAGCACGGCAAAAGCCGTCATGGGACCTCCCGTGAAATTGGCCGGATTCTATGTGCTAATTTGCGCGGGATGTCCGCCCCGGTTGCCGCTCCCGTCGCTCTCAAACGCACGCCCCTCTACGAACTGCACCGGGAGCTCGGAGCGAAGCTGATCGACTTCGGCGGTTGGGAGATGCCGGTGCAGTACGCCGGGATCCTGGAGGAGCATCGGGCAGTGCGGGAGCGCGTCGGGATATTCGACGTCTCGCACATGGGAGAGCTCGAGATCTCGGGCCCCGGCTCTCTCGAGGCCCTCCAGTGGCTGACCCCGAACGACGTGGGGGGCCTGACGGACGGCCGGGTGCACTACTCGGCGTTCCTGACCGAGCGCGGGACCTTCGTGGACGACCTTCTCGTCTACCGCAAGGCGGCCGACGCGTATCTCCTGGTCGTCAACGCGTCGAACACCCCGAAGGACTTCGCCTGGGCGCGGTCGCACTCCCGGGGCGACGCGACGATCGACGACGCGAGCGACCGTTACGCGCTCATCGCGGTGCAGGGGCCGCGCGCCGCGGCGCTCATCTCCCGTGCGGCGGAGAACGACCCCACGGGCCTCGCCTACTACGCGTTCCGGGAGACCCGGGTCTTCGGCGCTCCGGCGCTCGTCTCCCGGACGGGCTACACGGGCGAGGACGGCTTCGAGATCTACCTCGCGCCGGAGCACGCGGAGAACGTCTTCCGGAAACTCCTGCAGGAAGGAGAGGCCGAGGGCGCCGTGCCGTGCGGGCTGGGCGCCCGCGACACGCTTCGCCTCGAGGCGAAGATGGCGCTCTACGGCAACGACATCGACGACACCGTGACGCCCTGGGAGGCGGACCTCGGCTGGATCGTGAAAATGAAGAAAGGGGACTTCCTCGGGCGCGAGGCGCTGGAGCGGCAGAGGGCCGAAGGCGTGGCTCGAAAGCTCGTCGGCTTCGAGATGGTCGACCGCGGCATCGCGCGGCACGGCTATCCGGCGAGCGCGCCGCACGGGGAGGGCGTCGTGACGTCCGGAACCCATTCCCCGACCCTCGGAAAGCCGATCGGCCTCGCGATGCTTTCCACGCCGGACGGCGAGATCGGGACCGAGTTCCAGGTCGACATCCGCGGCCGCGCCGCGAAGGCGCAGGTCGTCCCGACCCCCTTCTACAAGCGGGCGAAGAGCTGAGAGGAGGCGCGGTGAACCCGGAAGAGCTTCATTACACGCAGAGCCACGAGTGGGTCCGCATCGACGGCGACGTGGGCACGATCGGCATCACCGACTACGCCCAGAAGGAGCTGGGGGAGATCGTCTACCTCGAGATGCCCGAGGTCGGCCATGTCTTCAACGCTGACGAGGAGTTCGGGACCGTCGAGTCCGTGAAGGCAGTGTCGGAGCTCTTCACTCCGCTGTCGGGCGAGATCGTCGAAGTCAACAAGGCTGCCATCGCGGAGCCGGGAATCGTGAACGACGACCCGTTCGGCGACGGCTGGCTGATCAAGATGAAGCTCTCGACCGACGAGGAGGTCGGAAAGCTCATGTCGGCGGAGGCCTATTCCGCCTACGTTCAGGCCGAAGAAAAGGCGCGTTGAGCCGGTGAAGTTCCTTCCCACCTCCGAAGCCGACCGGACGGAGATGCTCCGGGCGATCGGCGTCTCGTCCGTCGACGACCTGTTCGCGTCGATTCCGCGGGAGGTCCGCAAGGGGCCGGACCTGCCGCCGCCGATGTCCGAGATCGAGGTCCGGAGGCTGCTCGGCTCGCTTTCCGCGAAGAACGCGAACGCCCGCGAGACGGCCTTCTTCCTGGGCGCCGGGATCTATCACCACTTCGTCTCGGCGATCGCGGACCAGATGCTCTACCGCGCGGAGTGGCTGACGTCGTATACGCCGTACCAGCCCGAGGTCTCCCAGGGAACGCTCCAGTCGATCTTCGAGTTCCAGACGCACGTCTGCCTCCTGACCGGCCTGGACGTCGCGAACGCCTCGCTCTACGAGGGGGCCTCCGCGCTCGTCGAGGCGCTGCTCATGGCGTCGCGCCTCTCGCGCGGCCGGACCAGGGCGGTGCTCTCCGCGGGCATCCACCCGGAATACCGCGAAACCGTCCGCACGTACTTCGCGAACCTCGGATTCACGGCGGTCGAGGTACCGGTCGGCGCCGACGGCGCGACCGACCCCGACGCCTTGAGGGCCGCCGTCGACGACGACACGTTCGCGGTGGCGGTGCAGTCGCCCAACTTCTACGGGATCGTCGAACAGTGGGAGACGGGCTCGGCGGCGGCGCACGCGAAGGGCGCGCTCTCCGTGGCCGTGGTCGCGGAGGCCGTCTCGTTGGCGCTGCTGGCGCCGCCGGGCGAGAGGGACGCGGACATCGCCTGCGGCGAAGGCCAGTCGCTGGGGGTGCCGATGCACTTCGGCGGACCGGTGCTCGGGTTCCTCGCCTGCCGGTCCCGGCACGAGAGGCAGATCCCCGGCCGGCTCGTCGGGGAGACCCGGGACGCCGAGGGACGGCGCGCGTTCTGCCTGACGCTCTCGACCCGCGAGCAGCACATCCGGCGGGAGCGGGCGACGTCCAACATCTGCACGAACCAGGGGTTGATGGCGCTCGCGTCGAACATCCACTGCTCGCTCCTGGGCAAGCGCGGTCTGCGGGAAGTTGCCCTGCAGTCGCACGCGAAGGCCGAGTACCTGAAGGCGGAAATCGCGAAGATCCCGGGCTGGAAGACGCCCTATTCCGGCCCGACGTTCAACGAGTTCGTGGTCGAGGCGCCGGTCGATGCGGCGCCGCTCCTGTCGCGGCTCGCATCGCGCGGAATCCTGGGCGGCGTCCCGCTGTCCCGCTGGGAGCCCGCTTCCGCGAACCGCTTTCTCGTCGCGACGACCGAGATGAACACCCGCGAGGAGATGGACCGCCTGGTCTCGGAGCTTCGGGAAGCATCGTGAGCGTCGAGATCGAGGAGAGCGCCACTCCCCGGGCGGACCGGCTCCATCCCGAGCCTCGCCACGAGCCGCTCGTCTTCGAGCGCTCCGGCAAGGGGAAGGTCGGCTACTCGCTGCCACCGCTCGACGTCCCCGACACGGTCGCGATTCCGGAGGACCGGCTCCGCTCCGAGATCGCGGGGGAGACCGAGATCAGCGAGGTCGAGGTTGCCCGCCACTTCACGCGCCTGTCGCGCCTGAACTTCTCGATCGACGAGGCGCTCTATCCGCTGGGCTCCTGCACGATGAAGCACAACCCGCGCGTCAACGAGGAGGTCGCCCGCCTGCCCGGTTTCGCGGCGGCGCATCCGCTGGCGCCGGAGGAGGTCTCGCAGGGCGCGCTCGAGCTGGCGTGGCGCCTGGAGCGCATCCTCACCGAGCTGACGGGTCTCGAGCGCGTGACCTTGCAGCCGGCGGCCGGGGCCCAGGGCGAGCTCGCCGGCATCCTGATGGTGCGCGCGGCTCTCGCCAGGGAGGGCAATCCGCGGCAGACGGTTCTCATCCCGGACTCGGCGCACGGCACGAACCCCGCATCCGCGCACTTCGCGGGATACAACGTGCGGGAGCTCAAGTCGAACGAGCGCGGGACCCTCGACCTCCACGTCCTGGAGCAGGCGATGACCGAGGACGTCGCCGCCCTGATGCTCACGGTGCCGAACACCCTCGGGATCTTCGAGAACCAGATTCTCGAGATCGCGCGGATCGTGCACGCCAAAGGGGGCTACCTCTACTGCGACGGCGCGAACTTCAACTCGTTCGTGGGCGTCGCCCGGCCCGGCGCCATGGGCATCGACGTGATGCACATGAACCTCCACAAGACGTTCTCGACGCCCCACGGCGGCGGGGGACCGGGAGCGGGGCCCGTCGCGGTCAGCCGGAAGCTCGTCCCGTTCCTGCCCCGGCCGACCGTCGAGCGGCGGGAGGATGGAACGTTCTTTCTCGACCACGCCCGGCCCGACTCGATCGGACGCCTGCGGACCTTCCTCGGCAACTTCGGGATGTTCGTCCGCGCGTTCGCCTACATCTCGTCGTACGGCAACCGCATCGGCGAGGTCGCGCGCGGCGCCGTCCTGAACGCCAACTACGTCCGGGCCGGCCTCGCCGGCGTGTATCACCTGAAGTACGACGCACCGACGATGCACGAGGTCGTCTTCTCCGACAAGAAGCAGACGGCGCAGGGCGTCCACGCCATGGACATCGGGAAGCGGCTGATGGACTACGGCTTCCATCCGCCGACGATCTCGTTTCCGCTGATCGTCTACGGAGCGCTGATGATCGAGCCCACCGAGACGGAGGGGAAAGCCGGCCTCGACGCGTTCGTGGCCGCGATGCGGGCGATCGCGCGGGAGTGCGAGGAGGTGCCGGAAATCGTGAAGAACGCGCCCCACACGACACCGGTCCGGCGCGTGGACGAGGTCGGTGCGGCAAAGAACCTCGTCCTGAGGTGGAAGCCCGCCTCGTAGGCCCCGCGATATCCTTAGCGCCGCCCCGATGAGCTCCGCCTTCCACCGAAAATGTCCGCTCTGCGGCGGCGACCTCGTCCGCTCGCAGACCCACGCCTCCGGCTACACCACGTATTTCTGGAAGAAGCCCTGGAAGCGCGGCGGCTTCTTCGGGTGGGGCCTCGAGAAGGTCTTCCCCTGGGCGTGCATGGGCTGCGGTGTCGTGCTCCTCTATCTCGAGCGGCTGCCGGCCGTCGCCGAGGAATTTCGCTCCCTCCGCAACGGGGAGCGCGCGCCGGAGGGACAGCCCGCGCCGCTCAACTCGTGATCTCCATCGCGTACCTGGATGGGCGCCGCCTCTCGCGGGCGGTGATCGCCGGGGCGTACTTCGTGAGCGAGCGCGCCGAGCCGCTCAACAAGATCAACGTCTTCCCGGTGCCCGACGGCGACACCGGGTCCAACCTCGCCTCGACTCTGCAGAAGATCGCGGCGGGAGTCGCGCGCATCCACGAGCGACACGTCCGCCGGATGTGCGCGGCCCTGGCGGACGAGGCGCTGGGCGGGGCGCGAGGCAACTCCGGAGCGATCCTCGCGCAGTTCTTCAGCGGGTTCTACGAGGGCCTTCCGGACCGGGCGCGGGTCTCGACGATCGACTTCGGCGAGGCCGTGGTCCGCGCGGCGGAGTCGGCGTACGGCGCCATCGCAAAGCCGGTGGAGGGCACGATCCTGACCGTCATCCGGGACTGGGCCCGCTACGTGGCCTCGCGCGCGAAAGAGGTCCGGGATTTCGCGGAGATCCTCCCGGACTCGCTCAAGGAGGCGAAGCGCTCGCTCGCGAACACCCCGAACCAGATGAAGGCGCTCCAGAAGGCCGGGGTGGTCGACGCCGGCGCTCAGGGGTTCGTCTATCTGCTCGAAGGGATCGTTCGGTACGTCAAGGACGCCGCCCGCCGGGCTCTTCCGCCGGTGCCGCCGGAAGAGGTGCGCGCTGCGGTCTTCGACCGGACGCCCGAAGCGATCCTCTTCCGATACTGCACGGAGGCGCTGATCGAGGGGGACGCCATCGACCGGGCCGCGCTGCGGCGCGAGGCGGCGCTCGCCGGAGACTCGGTCGTCATCGCCGGAGGCGCGACGCGGGTGCGTCTGCACGTCCACACGAACGAGCCCGAGAAGCTCTTCCAGATCGTGGCGCGCTTCGGCGAAGTCGCGCAGACCAAGGTGGAGGACATGCGGTCGCAGCACGAGACGCGCTTCGACCGGAATCGCGCCGAGCGCGTCGCGATCGTCACGGACTCGACCTGCGACCTGCCCCCGACGATGTTCGAGGAGCTCGCCATCGCGACCGTTCCGGTCCGCGTGTATTTCGGCTCCGAAAATTACCTCGACAAGGTCACGCTGACTCCCGCCGAGTTCTACGCCCGCTTCGCGGTGACGGACGTCGAGCCGAAGACCTCGCAGCCGCCGCCCGCCGACTTCACGCAGGTCTATCACTCGGTCGCGGCGCACGCCGCGTCGATCGTTTCGATCCACCTCTCCAAGGCGGTGTCCGGGACCTACCAGGCCGCGGTCGTGGGCGCGCGGCCCATCGAGAACACGGTCTTCGAGCACGTGAACAGCCGCAATGCGTCGGTCGGGCTGGGGCTGGTCGTCCGGGCCGCGGCGGAGGCCGTGGCCGCCGGGAAACCCTTCGCGGAGGTCGTCCGCATCGCGCGCGAGGCGACCGACCGGGTCGCGGTCTACATCGCCGTGCCGACGCTCGAACACCTCGTGCGCGGCGGCCGGGTCCCTCCCGGGAAGGGATTCGTCGCGAAGCTCCTCGGAATTCTCCCGGTGCTGACGCTCACGAAGAAAGGAACGGCGGAACCGGCGGGGCGCGCCCGCGGATTCGAATCGGCGCTCAAGAAGATGATGGCGCTCCTCTTCCAGGCGGCCGACGCCGGCCGGGAGGCCGGCCGCGGCGCCCGCTACGGGGTCGCGCATTGCGACGCGCCCGAGCTCGCGGAGCGGCTCGCCCGGCAGATCCGGGACCGCGCTCCGGAGTCGGACGTGATGATCGTCGAGTGCGGACCGGCGCTCGGCGCGCACGGCGGGCCGGGAGCGGTCGCGGTGGCCGTACTGCCCTGAGCCGGATCTGGACGGTCGGGCACTCGAACCACCCGATCGAAAGGCTTCTCGAGATCCTCCAGTCTCACGGGATCGAACGCGTGCTCGACGTTCGCCGCTTCCCGGCCTCCCGGAAGTGGCCCCACTTCGACGCCGCGAGCCTCGCGTCGAGCCTGCCGGCCGCGGGGATCGACTACGTCGGCATGCCGGAGCTGGGCGGACGCCGGAAGGCACGGGCGGACTCTCCCCACGTCGCGTGGCGCACCGAGCCCTTCCGGGGATACGCGGACTACATGGACACGCCGGAGTTCGCGGCCGCTCTCGAGAAGGCGATGGCGCTCGCGCGGGAGCGGCCGACCGCCCTGATGTGCGCGGAGGCGCTGCCCTGGCGTTGCCACCGGTCGGTCCTCGCCGACGCGTTCGTCGCGCGCGGCTGGGAGGTCTCCGAGATCGTCAACGAGAAGGCGGCGCGACCGCACGCGCTGCCGGCGTTCGCGCGGTTGCAGGGGGAGCGGGTGATCTACGACGTCGGGGAGCTGTTCAGATAGGAGGCGGGTGCAGGGCCCTTCGGCTCCTGTCCCCGCGACTTGCTCAGTGGGAAACCGTGAGCTCCACGCGGTAGTCGGAGGGCGCGGTCGGGACGGTCGAACGGGGAGCGGGGGAGACTCCGAGCAGGGTGACCCGGTAGCCGCCGACCTGCTGCGAGCGGTCGCGGTCAGTGTCGAGCTCGAAAGACATTTCGGGTCCTCCGCCCGGCTCCAGCCGCAACGCGGCGCGGGCCTCTCCCGCGCGGATGCACTGGACGTCGACCGCGCACCGGCTGTCCGAAACGATCCGGTCGAAGACGATCGTGGCGCGCTCTCCCCGGATCGACGCCGACTCCCCGACCCGGAGAGCGAACCGCTCTCCGAGTGCGGGCCCGGACGCGGCGGCCGGAGCGTGGGCGCAGCCGGAAGTGAGAACCAGAGCCAGAGTCGCCAGAACGAGTGGTTTCACGCGCTTATCTCCAGCTCTCCCTCGCCGACGCGAATGACGCGGCCTCCCAGGACGATCCGCACGATCTCGGTGCCGGCGAGGTGCACCTCGGTGTAGATCGTCGACGGCCGGTTCACGCAGTGTCCCTGCTCGATCGAGAGCGCGGTCACGGGTTGGATCGTCACGGCGGACTGGGTCACGAGATAGGCGGCCAGAGCCCCGGCCGCGGCGCCCGCGCTCGGGATCTCCCCGGCGCCCACCACGTCGAACGCTCGGGCGTGGGCGGCGGAGCGCGCCTCCCGGGTCTCCTTCGTGAACGCGTAGACGATGGTCGCGTCCTGCCCCTCGAGGAGAGACCGGAGTAACCCGTATCGGGGCCGCGCCGCGCACAGCGCCGAAAGCGTCGCGACCGGGACGATGAGAACCGGCAACCCGGCCGAGACGATCCGCACCGGCTGGTTCGTCGCCTGGATCTCCTCTTCCGCAAGTCCCAGGGCTTCGGCGACGCCGGCCACCTCCGCCTCGGCCAGCTTGGGTCCCATCTCCGGCATCCGGAGATCCATCCGGATCTGGACGAGCCGGCCCCCCTCGACGATTCGTTCGACCGTCACCACACCGCCGGGACCCTCGTGCGACGCGCGGCTCCCGCTTCCGGCGATCGGCCTACCCGACGCGCTCGCGAAGACGAAGTGGGCGCCGAGCGCGGGGTGGCCCGCGAACGGGATCTCGCGCTCCCGCGAAAAAATGCGGAGGCGGAAGTCGGCGCCGGGCCTGGCCGCGGGAAGTATGAACGCGGTCGCCGCGTGGTCCATCTCGCGCGCGATCAGCTGGAGGGTCTCGTCGTCGAGACCGGAGGCGTCGGGGAACACGGCGAGTGGGTTGCCCGCGAGCGGCCGGTCCGCGAAGACGTCCACGAGGACGTAACGCAGTTTCACCCGGCTACGTCCGCCGGGCCGCGAGAATCAGGACGTCGCGGTCTCCCGTCGAGACGCCCTCGCGCTTCCAGTCGGCGACGAGTCGCGCGAACGCCGCGGAAAGCGGTTGCCCGGAGGCGAGGCGCGTGAACCGCTCCAGGGACGTCGGGATGGACGGCGCCGGGCCCATGGCCAGCGGGCGCAGCCGGGCGAGGCCGCCCGACGAGATCGCGACTGTGTCGCCCGGACGCGTCGCCGCTTCGACCGAGCCGCTCCCGGCGAGCGGGACGACGCTCCCGTCGCGCAGAACGAGGGGGAGCGGAGCGTCCGCGCTGGCGAGTGAAAGGCGATCGCCGACCCAGCGGGCGGTGGAGACCGCGCACCGCGCGTCGAGCTTTCCGATGGCGTTACAGATCTCGGAGGGCGGAGCTGCGGGAAGCAGCCGCCGGCCGGTCTCGAGCGCGCGGAGCAGACCGGTCAGCGAATCCTCCGGCTCTCCCAGGGGCTCGAGCAGGAGGAAGGCGAGGTGGTCGGACCCTGCGTCCACCGCGAACGCGACCAGGTTCAACTCCTCCGACCTCCACCGCAGAGGCGCGGACTCGAAACCCGGCGTCTCCGGCCAGTCGTGCGGCACGAGGAGCGTCGCGACCCCGCGCAACGCGCGCGCAGCGCCGTCCCGCCGGGCGCGGTCGACCTCCTCCCGGTGCTGGCGGACCCCGGCGACGGCAAGCGCGGCGTGCGTGCCGACCTCCGCCAGGAACTCCTCGTCCTCCTTGGTGAAGTTGCCCTTCCTCTTGTTCAGGATCTCGACCACCCCCACGATCTCGCCGGTGGGAGTGCGCATGGGCGCGGCCAGGATCGAAACGGTCCGGAACCCGGAGCCCGAGTCGGTGTTGGAGTCGAACCTCCGGTCGTTGTAGGCGTCGGCGACGTTGACGATCTCGCCGGTCCGACCCACCGAGCCGGCGATCCCGCGCCCGAGCGGCAGCCGGATGGGCGCGACCGCGCCGCCCTCCAGGATCTGGCTGACCAGCTCTCCCGTTTCGGGGTCCGTGAGGAAGATCGTCCCCCGTTCGGCGTCGGTCTCGCTCGTAGCGGTGCGGAGGATGATCCGGAGAGTCTCGGTGGTATCGAGCGTCGCGGCGAGGGACTTGTTCGCCTCCAGGATGACCATGAGCTTGATCATCTTGGCGCGGGTGACCGAGACCTCGGCGAGAACGCGGTCGAGCACCTGCCCCTCGAACGCCACGATCGCGTCCGCGAGCGCGGGCGCGTCGTGGAACCGGGCCTGCGGGTCCTTGGAGATGGCGCGGTCCAGGATTGCCGAGAGGCCCGGGGGGAGGTCCGGCCGCAGCGAGGCCACGGAGGGGGGCGCCTCGCGCACGATTCGGCGCACCAGCCGGGCCGTGTTGTCGTCGTCGATGGGGACCCGGCCCGTGAACATCTCGTAGAGGAGGACGCCCATCGCATAGACATCGGTCCCCACGGAGGGGGACTCCCCCTGGAGGAGCTCCGGCGCCAGGAACTGCGGGGTCCCCGGGACCGTCTCGCTTTGCGGAACGAAGCCGCCGCTCTCGACGGCTATGCCGAAGTCCATGAGGCGCGGTTTTCCGTCCTCGCCGACCATCACGTTCTCGGGCTTCAGGTCCCGGTGGAGAACGCCGATCCGGTGAGCCGCCGCGAGGCCGTTGCAGATGCCCTTCGCGATCGAGAGACCGCGGCCGAGCGGCAGGATGTGCTCCTTCTGCTCGATCTCCTTCAACGTCTGGCCCGGGAGGTACTCCATCGACACGAACTCTTCGCCCTGGATCTCGACGAGGTCGTAGACGCGGCAGACGTTCTCGTGGGTGACCCGGCGGGCGAGGATGATTTCCCGGCGCAACGTCTCGCGCCGTTCGGGGGAGAAACGGTCGGGGCGGATCCTCTTCAAAGCGATTTCGGCGTCGAGCTTCAGGTCCCGGGCGCGGTAAACGACGCCCATGCCGCCGAACCCCAGTACCTGCTCGACCCGGTAGCGACCGCCGAGGACCGACCCGGAGGTGTGGGGGACTTCGCGTTCGACGGGAGCGGGAGCGGGAGCCGCGCCGCCCCCCTCGCGCGTCGGACTTTCGCTCTCTCTGGACATTCTTAGCGGCCGCTCGACGCGGCCGGGAGAGAGTAAACGGCCGCGGTCCACCATCCCATGGCTATTCAAGAAACATTATGGCCGATTGACTTGAAGGCAGGCCCGGAATAGCGTGCGAAGGCACTTTTTGATCTCACCGCAAAGGCAAGAGGAGGAAACGTGACCAGTCGTGGTCGGGTGAATTCTCGCGCAGCTCTCGTTGCCCTGGCGCTCTCCTTCCTCGCGGCGGCGCCCGCCTTTCCCGCCGGGTTTTCCGTCTTCACGCAGGGCTCCAAGGCCTCCGGCATGGGTCTCGCGTTCACGGCGGTGGCCGACGATCCGTCCGCCGTGTTCTACAACCCGGCAGGGCTCGGGTGGCAGAAGCACTTCAGCGTCCAGGTGGGCGGGTCGCTGCTCACGAAAGTGGATGGCGACTTCGAAGGAACGAGTCCTTACCCCGGAACCGGCTTCGGAATCGAGGACCAGCACAAGACGAGCTTTCTCCTGCCGACGATCTATGCCGTCGTGCCGCTCACCCAGACCGTCAACTTCGGGCTCGGGATCAACGCACCGTACGGCCTGGGTTTCCGTTGGGACAACGCGGAGCAGTTCTCGGGCCGCTTCATCGCCCAGAACGCGGTGATCCAGACAGCCGACATCAACCCGGTGCTCTCGTTCCAGGTCGCGCCGTCCTTCGCTCTCGCGGTCGGCGCGGACTACCGGCTCTCGAAGGTCACGCTGGAGCGCAACCGCGCCGCGATCAATCCATTCACGCAGTCCGTCGTCGACATCGCCCACATCAAGCTCGACAGCGACCTCCAGGACAACCACGCCTGGGGGTGGAACGCCGGGATCCTCTGGAAGCCGATCGACGCCTTTTCGCTCGGCGCGAGCTACCGCAGCAAGATCAAGGTCGACTACGACGGCACCGGAAAATTCACGCAGAGGCTGACCGGTAACCCCGCGTTCGACGCGGCGGTCGCGGCTCAGTTACCCCAGGGTAACCAGGCCGTCGCGGTCGCCATCGATTTCCCGGCGACCGTGAACCTGGGCGCCGCAATCAACCTGCCCGCCGACTTCACCGTCTCGCTCGACGCGGACTGGACCGAGTGGTCTTCCTTCAACGAGCTCTTCATCGATTTCGCGAACGACGCGATCCCGGACCTCGACCGGCAGACCCGCTGGGACGACTCCTGGGCCTATCGCGCCGGGCTCCAGAAGAAGTTCGGGAGCCTGGCGGTCCGGGCCGGCTACTACTTCGATCAGTCCCCTCAGCCGACCGCGGACGTCGGACCGATCCTTGCGGACGCTGACCGCAATGCCTATACCCTCGGGCTCGGGTACGGCACCGACCGGTGGGGAGTCGATGTCTCCGACGTCTACATCAAGTTCAAGAGGCGCAACACGGCCGGTGAAGCGAACAATGACCAGTTCTTCGGTCGTTACAGGGAAACGGCGAACGTCTTCGGCCTGAATTTCCGGCTTTCGTTCTAACCCGAGGAGAAAACGATGAAGAAAATGGGGTTCCGGACCGCCGTTAGAGCGG
>JBKPMI010000190.1:0-3741 GCA_046732075.1 Acidobacteriota bacterium
CCGCCCTCGCGATCCACTGTTGGGCGCTCGCCGCCGAGTGGAAGGCGTTCGGCGACAACGCCCGTCTGATGGCGGATCCGCGCCGGTTCGCCCGCGAGAACGCGGATCGCCCTACTTCGCCTCCACAGTCGTCGTCCGGCCCTCGGAGACCGTGAAGGGGTAGGAGCGGTCGCCGCCCGCCCCGGAGACCACCAGCTGGTACGAGCCGGGGGCGAGGTGGTCCCAAGACGAGACCGGCGGTGAGGCGGAGATGCGCCCGTCCAGTCGCCAGGACGACATGCGATACACGGCGCCGGAGCCGTCCAGGAGGAAGCCCGTCAGCGGGTTCTCCGTCCGGATCTCGACGCGCCCGCCAGGGGTCAGGCCGATCGTGAGCGGAGGCGATGGGACGACGATCGCCGGGAAAGAGCGCGGGGCGTAGCCGTCGGAGAACACGGAGAGGGAGTAGCTCCCCGGGGCGAGCGAAGCGATCTCACCCTTGCCCTCGGAGTCGAGCGACACCATCCCGGAGAACGCGACCGAGCCGCCCGCCGAGTAGGCGAGGGCGGAAATGCTTCGCAGCGGAATCGCGGTCAACCCATCCACCGCGCGGATCGAGAGGCCCGACCCGCGGTCGAGGGAGATGTTGCGTTCGACCGAAGAGGATCCGACCGAGACTGGCTGGGTCTTGAGCTGGTACCCGTCCTTGCGCGCCGTCAGCTGGTAGTTCCCGGCATCGACGTCGTCGAGTGAATAAGAGCCGCGCGAGTCGGTCACCGCGCGCTTCATCCGGAAGGTGTCGGTTTCCTGGCCGCTCTCGGCCTGCACGGTGGCGCCCTCGATCGGATCGTTCGAGCCGGTCTCGGTTACGACGCCCGAGATCGAGACGGCCGGAAGCGCGATGTCGCCGTTCGTATCGCCGGACACCGTGAACGTCCGGCGATACGAGACGCCCGGCCCGTTCAACACGACCAGGTAGTTGCCGTCGGAGAGGTTCTCGATCGCATACTGGCCAGTTTCGTCCGTCCGCGCCATCGCGCGGGAGTCTCCCGAGCCGGCCGGCTCCGCCATGGCAGTGACGTTCAAGTCGGTGACGGAGCGGTCCCCGCGGGTGACGTGGCCCGCCAGGCGCGAGGAACCCTCGAAAACGATCTCGACCGGGACTTCTCCTGCACCCTCCGGGACCTCGACGTTCTTCCAGGTCGTCTTCCCCGAAGGAAGGGACGTCATGGCAGCGACCCGGATGACGCCGGCGGGCACGTCCGGGAGCGTGAAGTGGCCATCGTCACCGGTGACGCTCGAGTCCTCGTAGTCCGTGCCACTCGCGTAGATGCGAATTCCGCCGAGTCGCGCGGGAGGCAGACCCGACACCGTCCCGCGGAGAAGCGCCCCGCCCTCCACCTCGAGAAGCACGCCGTCGATTCGCTGGCTCTCGGCCAGAACGACATCTTTCGGGGACGTGCTCCCGGCGTTCGACTTGGCAGCTACCCGGTACCGGCCAGCCTTGAGGTGCTCGAAGAGAAACGCCCCCGAGCCGTCGGCTCGCGCGGTGTCCTCCATCCCGAAGCGGCCGCCGCCCTGCTCGTCGAGAGTGACCTGGGCGCCGGCGATCGCGGACCTGCGGTCCTTACCGACGACTGAACCGGCGATCGTTCCCCCTGCCGTGAGCGTCAGGTCCGCCGTCGCGTCGTCGTCGACCTCGACCTCACGCGAGACCTGGAGATAGTCCGGGTGCTCCGCCGCCACCGTGACTTTGCCGTTCGGAAGTCCGTCGAGGCGATATCGTCCGTCGGCATCCGTCGAGACGGCAGTTCCCCCCCCGGTCAGGCGCGCGAGCGCGGCGGCGCCCGGAAACTGGCCGCCGCCCGAGCCCTCGGACCACGATACGGAGGCGTTCGGCACGCCGGTCCCCCGCGGGTCGAGAACGCGCCCCGAAACCGAGCCGCCCTTCTTGAGCGAGAGGACCACGCCCTCCTTCGTTTCCCCTTCGCCGACCTCGATGCCGGAGAGCTCCGCCGGCCGGTAGCCCGAAGCGGACGCCAACACCTTCCACTTCCCGGCGGGAACGTCGGTCAGCTCGAAGGTGCCGTCGGTCGACTGGAATGATTTTTCGTTCTGGCCGCCGCCCATCCGGATCTGCACGCCGCCGAATCCCTGCGGCGCGTTGAACGACACGGTGAAATCCGCGACGGGCCGGGTCGTCGTGGCGTCTTCGACGCGGCCCCGGATCGTGCCGGTCGTCTTTAGAACGAGCGAGAGATCCTCGGACGGCGGGGTGACCTCGCGCTGCAGTGAGCCATAGCCGTCGGCTCGGACCGAAAGCATCACCGCGCGGCTCGCGTCGAAGCCGTCCAGCCGGAAGCGGCCTTCCGGATCCGTCGCGGTGGACCCGCCCGGCCCCGCATTGACCGCGAACGTGAAGATCTGAGCGCCGACCACTGCCTCGCCCTTTGCGTTGCGGACGAAGCCGGCGATCGCGACCCCGGGCGAGAGAACGATCGGCGGCCAGTCGTTGGGTCGGTCCGCAACCACGTTGACGGACGGCACACGCTTCACCGCATATCCCTCGCGCGAGACGGCGAGCGCGTACTCCCCGGGCTCCAGCCCCGCCACGCGGAACGAT
Organism: Acidobacteriota bacterium; assembly: GCA_046732075.1. GTDB lineage: Bacteria > Acidobacteriota > Thermoanaerobaculia > UBA5066 > Gp7-AA6 > Gp7-AA6. The sequence continues at coordinate 2,603 of JBKPMI010000190.1, forward strand.
CCGTCCGCGCCGCTCGTGGCATCGGGTTTCTCGCGCTGCCCCATCCCACCCATCACCACCATGAAGCGATTGCTCCCCCGCTCCGGGCGGGACACGCGGATCTCGGCGCCCGCGACCGGCTGTCCCGCGCCGTCCGCGACCCGGCCCCGGGCCTCCAGCCCGCGCTTCAGGACGAGCGCCACGTCGTTGACGACCTCTCCCGAGCGGAGCGTGATGCCGGGCCGGCGGGCCGGTACGTAGCCCGGTCGGATGGCTTCCAGGGTCAGGTTCTTTTCGGGCGCCAGGCCGCGCAGGCGGAAGGCGCCGTCCGGCCGGGTTCCGGCGCCGGGCCGGGCGAGGAACGCGGCCGGGCCGTTGCGGAGGATCGCGCGCAGTCCCTCGTCCGCGACGAAGCGGACGCGCGCTCCGGCGACGGGATGGCCATCGGTGTCGGTGACTCGCCCGGAAACGGCCGCCGCCTTCGTGAGAGCGATCGCGACCGTGCCGGGAGTCGAGACCGCCGCGGCGATGCCGGGAAAAGTCGCTGGAAGATATTCCGCCTTCGACGCCCGGATCGAGTAACTCCGTGCGGCGAGACCGGCGAGCCGGAACTTCCCCCTGACATCGGTGCGCGCGCGGCGGGTCGTCGTTTCGGCCAGGCGGAAGGAAACCCCGCCGGCCAGGGCCGAGACCCGAACGCCGGCAAGCGGCCGCCGGGTCTTCTCGTCGATGACGCTGCCCGTCACGGACGCCGACCGCGCGAGCCGGAGCGGGACCTCCGCGGTCTCTCCAGCCTTCACCCGGACCGAACCGTTGCGCGCGCCGAGGTCGTCCCGGCCCAGCGCTTCCAGCGTCTGGATGCCGCGCGGGACGCCGGCCAGACGATACGCACCCGACGCGTCCGTTCGTACGGCGAGAGATCCGGACAGGACGATCACGCCTTCCACCGGCTTTCCCGAAGCGTCGAGCACGGTGCCGGCGACAGTTCCGCCCCTCTTCACCGTGACGCGCTCGACGCCCGAGCGCTGCATCGAGAACTGCGTCGACGGCGCGAACCCGGGCGCCCGGACGACCAGGCTGCCGGACTTCCCCGGCGCGTTCGCGATCGTGAAGGCGCCGTCGGGGCCGGAGGTCGATTCCGCGTAGCGCTGAGCTCCCTC
>JBKPMI010000191.1:0-2020 GCA_046732075.1 Acidobacteriota bacterium
GGATCGAGGTCTTCACGGAGTGGAAGTCGGTCTACGTCGACTTCTCCGGCCGGCTGCAGCGGGCGCAGATCGACACCCACGAGAGCGCGGACTGACGTCCGCGGCGGGAGAGCGTTGACGACGGAGAGCGGGGGAGTTTCGACCGACGTCGCCCGGCCCCGCGTTTCGGCCCGCGGCGACCGGATGCCGGCGTCGCCCATCCGCCGGCTCATGCCGCTCGCCGAAGAGGCGAAGCGGCGCGGGGTGCGCGTCCTGCACCTGAACATCGGCCAGCCGGACCTGGAGACGCCCGGGCCGATGCGCGAGCGGCTCGCGAAGTTTCCGGACAAGGTGATGGCGTACACGCCGTCGGGGGGCACGCCGGAGTACCTGTCGTACCTGTCCGAGTACTACCGCCGGATCGGGATTTCCCTGACGGCCGAGGAGCTGATCGCGACGACCGGCGGCAGCGAGGCCATCCTGTTCGCGTTTCTCTCGTGTGCCGACGCCGGAGACGAGGCCCTGCTCGTCGAGCCGTTCTACACGAACTACTCCGCGTTCGCGGCCATGGCCGGCGTCCGTCTCGTACCGCTGACGACCCGTGTGGAAGACGGGTTCCACCTGCCGCGGCGGGAGGAGTGGGAGCGCGCAGTCACGCCGCGCACCCGTATGGTCCTGCTGTGCAATCCCAACAACCCGACCGGTACGGTCTACTCGCCGGAGGAGCTCGCGGAGGTCGCGGCTTTCTGCCGGGACCATGGCCTCTTCCTCGTCTCCGACGAGGTCTACCGGGAGTTCGTGTACGACGGCCGCCGCACCGTGAGCGCGCTCGCGCTTGCCGGCGCGGAAGACTCGGTCGTCGTCGTGGACAGCCTCTCCAAGAGATACAGCGCCTGCGGGATCCGGCTGGGCTCCCTCGCGACGCGTAACCGCGACGTCCACCGGGCGAGCTTGCGCATGGCGCAGGGGCGCCTGTCGCCGCCGGGGCTCGCGCAGTTCGTGGCGGTCGGGGCGCTCGACTTGCCGGCGAGCTACTTCAGCGAGGTGGTCGCGGAGTACGAGCGGCGGCGCAACGTCCTCTACGACGGCCTTCGTTCGATCCCCGGGGTCTTCCTCACGCAGCCGGAAGGCGCCTTCTACTTCGTGGCGCGGCTGCCGATCGCCGACGGCGACGATTTCGCGAGCTGGATGCTGACCGACTTCCAGCACCGCGGCGCGACCGTCATGGTCGCCCCGGCGCGCGGTTTCTACGGAACGCCGGGCCTCGGCGCGGACCAGGTGCGCATCGCCTACGTCCTCAAGGAAGAGGACCTCCGGATCGCCATCGAGGTCCTGGCGGCGGGGCTCTCGGCATACTCCCGCGAACACTCGGAGACCCGCCACGCGGCTCCTGCCCTCTCCTCGGCCGAAGCCGACCGCGTCCTGCCCCAGGGGACTTAGCCGCCCCGCCCGCGCACCGGTAGGATGCGCGTCGTCCAACAACGAATCCGGAGGTTGACTTGAAGATCCGCAGGCTCCTTCGCACGATCGGTCTCCTCTTTCTCGGAGTCGCTTCGGCGGCGGCCGCGAAGAAAGAACCCCCGGCGCCCGCTTCCGACGTGCGCGTCGCGAAGCTCTACGAGGGCCTGGAGTTCCGCAACATCGGTCCCTTCCGGGGCGGCCGCGTCGACGCCGTGGCGGGCGTCCGCGGGCAGCCGCTCGTCTATTACTTCGGCGGCACGGGCGGCGGCGTCTGGAGGACGGTCGACGGCGGCTCGAACTGGCAGGCGATGTCGGACAAGGACTTCAAGACCGGCTCCGTCGGGGCGCTCGCGGTCTCGGAGTCCGATCCGAACGTGATCTACGCAGGCATGGGCGAGGCTGCGATCCGCGGCAACGTCTCGCATGGTGACGGTGTCTACAAGTCGACGGACGCCGGCAAGACCTGGAAGAACGTGGGGCTCGAGAAGACGTACCAGATCTCGCGCGTGCGGGTCCATCCCCGGAATCCGGACCTCGTGTACGTCGCGGCGCAGGGGCACGTCTGGAGCTCCAATCCGGA
>JBKPMI010000192.1:0-2943 GCA_046732075.1 Acidobacteriota bacterium
TTCTTCGCCAACACCATCGTGATCGCAGCCGTCAACGTCGTCTTGCCGTGATCCACGTGCCCTATCGTCCCGATGTTCACGTGCGGCTTGCTGCGATCGAATTTCTCTTTACCCATCTCTCTCCCTCGTGAAACGTCTTCCGACGTGCTACTTGCTTCCCACCTTGGCGATGATCTCTTCGGACACGCTCTTCGGAACCTCGTCGTACGAAGCGAACTGCATCGTGTAGTTGCCGCGCCCCTGGGTCATCGACCGCAGGTTCGTCGAGTAGCCGAACATCTCCGACAGCGGCACGCGCGCGGTGATGACCTGAAGCCCTCCGCGGGTATCCATGTGCGTGATGTGCCCGCGGCGGGACGAGAGGTCGCCCATGACGTCGCCCATGTACTCCTCGGGCACGACGACCTCGACGTCCATGATCGGCTCCTTCAGGATCGGCTTGGCCTTCTTGGCCGCGTCCTGGTACGCCATCGAGCCCGCGATCTTGAATGCGACCTCGGACGAGTCGACGTCGTGGTACGACCCGTCGTAGAGCTCCACGAGCACGCCCGTCGTCGGATAGCCGGCGAGAACACCGGTCTCCAGGGCTTCCTTGATGCCCTGCTCGATCGGCTTGATGAACTCCTTCGGGATCGCTCCGCCCGTGATCTGGTTGTCGAAGACGAACTCGTGCCCGGGCTCGGCCGGCTTCACGCGGATCTTGCAGTGGCCGTACTGGCCGCGGCCGCCGGTCTGCCGGATGAACCGTCCCTCGCCCGGCGCCTCGCGGGTGATGGCCTCGCGGTAGGCCACCTGCGGCTTGCCGATGTTCGCGCCCACGTTGAACTCCCGGACGAGCCGGTCCGTGATGATCTCGAGGTGGAGCTCGCCCATTCCGCGGATGATGGTCTGGCCGGTCTCGCGGTCCGTGTGGACCTTGAACGTCGGGTCTTCCTGCATGAGCTTGCCGAGCGCCATGCCCATCTTTTCCTGGTCCGCCTTCGTCTTCGGCTCGATGGCGACGGCGATGACCGGCTCCGGGAAGTTCATGGCCTCGAGAATGACCGGTGCGTCTTCGTCGCAGATGGTGTCGCCGGTCGAGACGTGCCGGAGGCCAACGGCCGCGGCGATGTCTCCCGCCCAGACTTCCTTGATCTCCTCGCGCTTGTTCGCGTGCATCTTGAGGAGCCGGCCGATCCGCTCGGTCTTGTCCCGGGTCGAGTTGAAGACTGAGGAGCCCGCGTCGAGATGACCCGAGTAGACGCGGAAGAACGCCAGCTGGCCCACGAACGGGTCGGTCATGATCTTGAAGACCAGGGCGGAAAACGGCGCATCGTCCTTGGGTTCCCGGATCAACTCCGCTCCCACCTCGTCGTGGCCGATCATCGGCGGCACGTCGAGCGGGGACGGCAGATATTCGACGACGGCGTCGAGCAGCTGCTGGACCCCCTTGTTCTTGAACGCGGACCCGCAGACCACCGGCTGCACGTGGCCGGCGATCGTGGCGCGCCGCAGCGCGGCCTTGATCTCGTCGACCTCCACTTTTCCGCCGTGGAGGTACTTCTCCAGCAGCGCGTCGTCGGTCTCGGCCACCGTCTCGATGAGCTTCTCGCGGTAGTTCTCGGCCTCCGCGCGCAGCTCCTCGGGGATCTCCGTCACCTCGAACTTCGCGCCGAGCGACTCGTCCTTGAAGTCGATGCCCTTCATCTGGACGAGGTCGATGACGCCCCGGTGCTCGGCCTCGACTCCCCAGGGGATCTGGATCGCGGCCGGCTTGGCGTTCAGCTTGGTGCGCATCATCTCGACGCAGCGGGGGAAGTTCGCGCCGACGCGGTCCATCTTGTTGACGAACGCGATCCGCGGAACCTTGTAGCGGTCGGCCTGCCGCCACACCGTCTCGGACTGCGGCTCGACTCCCGCGACCGCGTCGAAGACGGCGATCGCGCCGTCGAGGACGCGCAGCGACCGCTCCACCTCGGCCGTGAAATCGACATGGCCGGGCGTGTCGATGATGTTGATCCGGACGTCGTTCCAGAAGCAGGTCGTGGCCGCGGACGTGATCGTGATTCCGCGCTCCTGCTCCTGGACCATCCAGTCCATGGTCGCCGTGCCCTCGTGGACCTCGCCCAGCTTGTAGTTGACGCCGGTGTAGTAAAGGATCCGCTCGGTCGTGGTGGTCTTGCCGGCGTCGATGTGCGCCATGATCCCGATGTTGCGGGTGTCTTTGAGAGGGTGATTGCGCGGCATGGGCGTCTGGGTTGGAGTCCGGAGACCGGTTACCAGCGGTAATGAGCGAAGGCCTTGTTGGCCTCCGCCATCTTGTGCGTGTCGTCTTTCTTTTTGACCGCTCCGCCGCGCAGGTTGGCCGCGTCGAGCAGCTCGGCCGCGAGCTTCTCGCGCATGGTCTTTTCCCCGCGCTGGTTCGCGTAGTCGATCAGCCAGCGGATCGCGAGCGACGTCCGCCGGTTCGGGCGAACCTCGACCGGGACCTGGTAGGTCGAGCCGCCCACGCGACGAGACTTCACTTCCAGGGCGGGCTTGACGTTCTCGATCGCCTTCTTGAACGTCTTCATCGGGTCGTCCTGGGTCTTCTCCGCGACCTTGTTCAAGGCCCCGTAGAGAATCCCCTCCGCCAGCGACTTCTTGCCCCGCTCCATCACGGTGTTGACGAACTTCGTGACGAGCTGCGAGTTGTAGAGCGGGTCCGGAAGGATCTCTCGCTTGGCGACGATGCGGCGTCTCGGCATGAATTAGCTCTCAGCTTTCAGCTATCAGTTCCCAGCTAAGCCTTGGGCCGCTTGGCCCCGTACTTGGAGCGGCCCTGCTTGCGGTTGGCGACTCCGACCGCGTCGAGGGTTCCGCGGATGATGTGGTAACGGACTCCTGGAAGGTCCTTCACACGGCCCCCCCGGATCATCACGATCGAGTGCTCCTGCAGGTTGTGTCCGACGCCCGGGATATAGG
>JBKPMI010000193.1:0-4950 GCA_046732075.1 Acidobacteriota bacterium
GTCTCGCCGGCTCTCGAAAATCGCAGCACACCGCTCGACCGGCGGCGCCAGAGCGTCGCGAAAGCCGCGAGCAGATCGACGCTGCGGATGGCGCCCTCGCGCTCGAAGGCCGTCCTCATGCGGAGCGGGCGCGCCCTCCGTCGCCGGGCCCGGTTGCGGTACCGACCTCGTCGGGGCCGCGTCCCGCCTCCAGGTATTCGCGGACGGCGCGGGCCGTCGCGGCGCCGACGGCCTCCTCGATCTCCTGCGGTGGAGCGGCGGCGATTCCGGAAATCGACCCGAATCGCGTGAGGAGCGTCCGCGCCCGTGTCGGTCCGATGCCCGGGATGTCGCGCAGGCTCGACTCCCGCATGCGCTTCGCCCTTCTGCCCCGGTGGCGCGTGATTGCGAAACGGTGAGCCTCGTCGCGCACGCGCTGGATCAGCTGCAGAGCGGGGTCCTTGCGGGAGAGTCGCACCGGGTCGGGGCGCCCCGGGACCCAGATCTCCTCTTCGCGCTTGGCGAGACCGACGACCGGCATCTCGACCCCCAGCCGGTCGAGCGCGGTGAGCGCGGCCTGGAGCTGCCCCCGCCCCCCGTCCACGAGCACGAGGTCGGGCATCGCGACCCCCTCGTCGCGGAGCCTCCGGTAACGCCGCTCGACCGCCTCGGCCATGCTCTTGAAGTCGTCCGGGGCGAGGAGGTGCTGCGAGGCGATGCCGAAGAGGCGGTAGTCCGCCTTCTTCGGCTTGCCGTCCTCGAACACCACCAGCGACGCGATGCTGTCGGTGCCCTGCAGGTGCGAGATGTCGAAGGCCTCGATGCGGTGCGGGGGCGCCGCGAGATCGAGCACGCGCGCCAGCCTCTCGATACCCAGAGCACCCTCGCCGCCCAGGCGCCGGAAACGGACCTTGTGGCGTTCCCGCGCGTTGTCCTGGGCGAGCTCGACGCGCTCGCGCGCCGGACCCCGCTGCGGCACGCGGACCGCCACCTTCGCGTTCCGGCGGGCCGCCAGAAAAGACTGGAGGAGCTCGGGGTCCGGGATCGCGACCGGCAGGTGCACTTCCGCCGGCAGGAACGGGTTCGCGTCGTAGAACTGCGGCAGGAACGCGTCCAGGAACGCGGCGGGATCCACCTCCTCGGACTTCTCGAAGAAGAACTCGCGCCGGTCCTGGATCACGCCGCCGCGAACGACCAGCACGCCGACCGCGACGTCGCCGCCCGATTCGAAGATTCCGAAGACGTCCACGCTCTCTCCCTTGAGCGAGTGGACGACCTGGTGCTCGGAGACGTCCTCGACCGTTCGAAGCGCGTCCCGGTATGCCGCCGCCATCTCGAAGTTCTCCTCGCGGGCGGCGTCCCGCATTTTCGTTTCGAGGCTCGCCAGGAGCTCCCGGTTACGACCCTGGAGGAAGAGGACGACGTCCCGTACGGCGTCGTCATAGGCCGCCTTCGTGGTCAGGCCGGCGACGCACGGTCCCAGGCACGCATGCAGGTCGTAGTAGAGGCACGGCCTCGGCAGCGTCCCGTCGATCTCGATCGTGCAGGTCCGGATCTGGAAGTGGCGCGTGATCATCCGCATGATCCGGCGTGCGAGGCCTCCCCAGAATGGTCCGAAGTAGGAGTGGCCGTCGTCCTGGACGCGCCGGGTGACCAGCGCCCGCGGCCACTCCTCCCCCGTCGTGATCTTGATGTACGGGTACGTCTTGTCGTCGCGGAGGCAGACGTTGTAGCGGGGCTTGTGTTTCTTGATGAGCGAGTTCTCGAGAAGGAGCGCCTCGAGCTCGGTGTTCGTCACGATCGTCTCGAGCTCCTGCCACGATCCGAGCAGCGCCTCGGTCTTGGTGGCGTCCGGCCCTTTCGTGAAGTAGGACGCCACGCGCTTCTTGAGCGAGCGGGCTTTGCCGACGTAGAGGATCCTCCCCTTCCGGTCCTGGAAGAGGTAGACCCCGGGAGCGTCGGGGACGTTCTCGGGAGGGCGGCGGGCGTCGGAGTCGGTCACCTCGGAAGTGTAGCGCGATCTTTCGTCGTATCACTGCTTCCGCGGCGTCCTGTCGTAACATGTTCGCGAACCGATGAACGAGTGCCCGTACTGCTACGCCGCGGTCCAACCGAACGACGCCGTCTGTCCTAAGTGCGGCAAGGAGATCGAGCGCTGGCAGACCGGCTTCTACACGCGTCAACCTCTCCCCACCCGCAAGAAGACGGCGGTGTGGGCGATCGCGGGCTTCGCGCTGCTGCTCATCCTGGCCGGCTTCGCGAAGGCCTGCCACTGGGTGTAGTTCCCACCCGGGAAGTTCTCCGTGCTCCGGGGAGAACGGAGGACTGACGACCGAGAACGGACCCTAGTTTCCGGACGGCGGGGTCGCCCGAACGAGCTCCGGCATCCGGACCGGCGGCCGGCGGACCTCCTGCTCGAGCGTCGGCCGGCGGCGCTTCTCGAACGCCGCCAGGTCGATCGCCCTTCCTTCCTTCGCCGAGCGGTAGAGCGCCCGGATGATCCGGACGTCGGCCAGGCCCTCCCGGCCCGAGGGCTCCGGGTTCTTTCCGGATTTCACGCACTCCGAGAACCGCAGGATCTCGGCCGCGACCTGGTCGCGCCGGGGAAAGCTCAGCCGGGTCTTTTTCTCTCCAACCGTGAGCTCCAGCCTCTTGGGGTCCGCGAACTCGTACGCGTCGGTGACGGCGAGGTCCCCCTTCGTTCCGACGATCCGGTACGAGCCGTGAGAGGCCGCGCCGAACGAGCACGTGAACGACGCGAGCCGTTCTCCCGGGAATCGCAGGACTGCGCTCGTCATCTCGTCCATGTTCCGGAATCGCCGGTCGCCGTTGTTGGCGGAAATGGCCAGGACCTCCGTCGGTTCGCTGCGGAACAGGTATCGCGCTGCGTTGATGCAGTAGATGCCGATGTCGTAGAGCGTCCCGCCCCCCTGCGAGATCGGATTCAGACGGATGTTGTCGGGATCCTCGACCTGCATCGTGAAGACCGACGAAAAAACCCGGGGCTCTCCGAGCCGGCCGGATTTCACGATCGCGACGGCCTTCAAGTTGGCTTCCTCGAAGTGCAGCCGGTAACCGATCATGAGGCGGACGTTCTTCGCTTCCGCCGCGCGAATCATGTCCTCGCACTCGTCTTCGGTGACGGCCATCGGCTTCTCGCAGAGGACGTGGACTCCGGCCTCGCAGGCCGGCACGGTGTAGTCCCGGTGGAGGTGGTTCGGGAGCGCGACGTAGACCGCGTCGATCTCCCCGCTCGCCAGGCACTCGCCGTACTGCTCGTAGGAGTAGAGACGGTCGACGCCGTATTTCCGCCCGAGCTTGCGGCGTTTGACCGGATCGTCTGAGACGAGCGCGACGAGCTCGCTGTTCTGCGCCGCGTGCGCGAACGCCGGCAGAACCGCGGCCTGGCCGAAGTATCCGAGGCCCACAACCGCATAGCGGACTCTGCGTTTCGCGCCGCGAACGGCGCGGGATCTCCGTGTCCTCGGCAAGGTTCCCCCTTCCGCGCGAACGGTCGCGCTCATCGAATGGCAATGTCCATGCCACGCCACCGGCGAACTCGACCGGGATTATCCGGGCGCGAATCGGGTTATGGTGATCGAGATGACCAGGCTTCGGGTCGTCGTTCTGTCGGTCGCCGCTCTCTTGTCGTTCGCGGCGTCTCCCGCGGCGGCCCAGTGGGTCCGCCTCCAACGCTGCGCCGGCGCCATTCCCTGCTCGATTCCGTTCGGCGTGGTCTATTCACCGGATCCCCTGATTGCCGCGCAGTACGGGCGGATCTCTCCGACCGGTGTCTCCGGACGAATCGCCCTCGATGGCAAGCCGGTCGTGAAGCTCGACGTGCACTACACCCTGCCCGACTTCGCGCGGGAGGCCGCCGGGAAGAGCTTCGTCCTGGCCCACACGCCGCCGGCATTTCCTCCTCCCCCTCCGGCGAAGCCGGCGGACTAGCGAGGTTCGGCGCCCGGCGCGACCCGCGCGATCGCGGGGTCGTCGAACCGCTGGCCCAGCGCCACGCTCCGGGCGCAGCGGAATCCGGCGTCCCGTAACCGGTCGAGCTCTCCCCGCCGCGCGACGTACCAGAACGCCCCGCCCGGCGGCGCCGCCGCGAGGTCGTCGGCGGAGCGGATCGCGACATGGGGAACGGGACGCTCCGGATCGGGCCCCGCGGCGAGCGTCTCGAAGACGATCGGCCTCCAGAAGACGCCGGGTGCGATGATCGCCGGGGCCGGGCCGAGCGCCCGCGCCATCCGGCCCGCTTCGCTCTCGATCGGGCTGAAGGAGGCGGCCACGAGACCGTTGTCCGGCCACCGCGTCAAAAACGGCGCCGTCTCGAGGACAAACACGACCGACAGGCCGAGTCCCCACAGGTAAGCGGGTCTCACCGGACCGGCTCGGGCGGCGGCGGAGACGATCCGGTCGAGCGCACCGGCCGCGAGAACGGTGACGACACCGAAGACCGGCAGGATGCGCAGCGCGTTGGGAGCATCCGCCGGGTTCGACAGGATCCCGGCGGCGAGACCCGCGGCCGCGATCGCGAGCAAGAGCTGGTGGCCCGGGTCTCCGCCGCGCGCCCGACGCGCGGACAGCACCAGACCCAGGAGCGCCGCGACTCCGATGACCACGGTCGCCGCCGGCCGGCCGGGGATGCCGTTGCGCGGGTTCGGGTCCCCCGTCCAGATCAGAGCACCGGTGTATTCGACGACGTTGTGGAGCAGGCGCAGAAGGATCGCGACGGGTCCGCTCCCCGCGGCGAGAGCGACGTTCCGGCTGGGGACGAGGAAGGAGACGTCGCGGGCGCGGCCGCCGAGCCGATCCGGGAACTGGAGGAAGGCGACGGCGAAAGGCAGAAAAGTCGCGATCGCCGCGACCCCGGCGGCGAGGAGGAGCTTCCACCTCCCGGGCCGGCGGATCTGCGTGAGGGCGAAGATGGCGAAGCCGGCGGCGATCGCCCACGCCGGCACGTAGGTG
>JBKPMI010000194.1:0-5615 GCA_046732075.1 Acidobacteriota bacterium
GGTGCAGACCCCTCCGGGATCTGTCCCCGCGACTTTCTCGGGCCGGCCCGGATGGGCGGAAATGGAGTACCCGAAATGACCCGAAATCTGCTTCTTCGCGCTGGCGTCGTTCTCGCCGCGGTCCTCGGAATGATCGGCTGCAAAGACGACGGCAACGACGTCACTTCCTCGCGCGGCTCTCTCGCGTCGGTCGAGGTCGAGGCGCCCGGCACGGCGCAGTCCGGCGCCGGGTTCGACGTCAATCTCACCGCTTCGAACGTCGGGATCTCGAACATCCAGAACGGCCGCGTGGACATCACCTTCGACGCTCCGCTCATGATCCTGTCGGTCGATCCGTCCTCGGGCACGACCGCTTCGATCGTCGGGAACCGGATCATCTGGGACCTGCACACCCTGGACTCGAACACGCGCTCCCGACTCGCGGCGCGGGCGATGGGAATCCTGACGCCCGGGCAGGCGAGCCGCGCGGCCACGATCCGCGCGGAGCTGACGGGTCAGGGAATCTCGGCCGGCGATGCGGTGGCGACCGATACGGTGACGATCACCCCGTAGGGAAGCGCGTCAGCGGAAGGCGAAGGCGGCGTTGACGAACGCGCGCCACTCCCCCTGGGTCTTGCGCGGCTCGAAGAACCCGGGGTACGTGGTTTTGCGGCTGTACCAGGAGTAGCCCGCGCCCACGCCAACCGGCCCGTAGATCGGGAGGCGCGCGACGCCCCGGAAGAACTGCAGGGTGTTGTTGGTCGACAGGCCGTTGACCGTGTGCGCCCACGCCACGCCGTATCCCAGCGCGAGTATTTCGCGCGCCTTCAGGTAGACGCGGCCGGCCACGCGAACTCCGCCGCCCGGCGCGTAGTCGTAGTGCCGTCCGGCGTCCGGATTCTCGAAGTCGACCGTCCGGATTCCAGCGAGCGGAAAGATCATCAGCGAGGCGTCGGTCAGCGCGAGAACGCCGGGGCGGATGTCGTACTTCGAGATCAGGCCCGCGCTGAAGATCTGCGCGCCGAAGACCTGCGACGCATTGTTCAGGTACTCGTACTCCTGCGCGAAGCCGAAGATGTGCCGCACCCGGTCGGTCTTGTCCGTCAGTTCCCAGCCCTTCAGGATTCCGCGCTCTTCGATCCGAGTGAAGAGGACGCCGCCGGGCGAGCTGGCGTCGATCCCGACGTAGAAGGAGTCGAACGGCCGGTTGATGGCGCCGTCGAACGGGTCGCCGTAGAGGAAGGATACGGAGGCGATCCATTGGTCCGGGTGAGGCGAGTCCCCGGTGTAGCGGCGGTAGCCGAGGTCCGTCGAGAGAACGACGAGCGTCGGGAACCGGTCGGCGGCGTTGTCGAACTGTTTGAAGGCCTCGCCGCGCAGCAGGCGGTTCAAGAGCGCCGCCGGGTTGATGATCCCGGCGGCGATTTCGCGGATCACCCGATTGGTTCCGGTGGCCTGGTTGTCCAGGATCATCGACGAGATCCGGTGGGCCACCTCGCCGCGCGTCATTCCCCCGAACGTCGTGTTGACGAGGTCGTTCGAGGACGGGCGGGTGTTCTCCATGCAGCACTCCCAGATGAGGCTTCCGGCGAGCGTGAACGCCCCGGCCTCCCAGTACCCGTACCCGTTTTCGCGTGCCGCGTTGAAGAACAGGCTGCCGTGGTAGGGGTGCGACGACTGGTTCACGGTGAACGTGTCGGAGTCCAGGCCGAAGCCCTGCCGGAAATTCTCGCGGACCGTGTCGGTGGAGATGAACGCGTAATCGTATCGGCCGACGTAGCGGTCGAACGCCCAGGGAATCGCCTCGAGCAGCGCGACCTCGGACGCAGCGGTGAAGAAGCGGCGCCGGCCGGGCGCCCGCACGGGCTGCGGAACCGGCTCCGGCTTGGCGGCCTCCTGGCTGGCGTCCGGCGACGCGAGCGCTTCGCCGCTGCCGCCGAAGTCCTCGAGGCGCGGGACCTCCCGCGGGAAGAGCGGGCAGGGCAGATTCCGGTCTTCCGCGCGCATCGAACCTGCGGAGAGCGTCAGCGCGCCGGCGGCGAGAAGGAGCGCGCCGACACGGCCTCTCCCGCGACGCCGTTCCCGGCGCCAGTTTGTCTCAGTCTTCCGCATCCTCCGGGTGCGAACGCGAAATCGGTGCCAGCGGCACCCCGTCAGGAGGGGCCGGCGGCGGGGGCGAAAGCGGGTCGCAAGTCGGAGATCCGGACCGCGAGCGCGATCAGCGTGACGTCGAACGCGGCGTTGAAAAACAAGAACGATCGTCTCGACGTTGCACCCGTCATGACGCACGCGACAGCGAACTGGAACGCCGCGATGAAAAGGAGCGCGATCCAGATTTCCGCGACTCCCCGGATAGCGGCGCCCGCCGCGTTCCGGCGGAGATGGATCGCGGCGGCGAGGCTCGCGAGAAAATAGAGAGCGAGAAACCCCACCCGACCCGGCAGCAATTTCGCCTTCGCCCGCGACCAGGCCGAGAAGCTCCCGCTCACCGCGAAGGGAGGCGCGCCGGTCTCTTCAGCGAAGTTTCCGACGCCGTCGGGCCGCATCTCGAAAGCTTCGGCGGCGCCGCGATCCAGCGTCCTCCAGAGCCGCGCCGGGCGCGACGCGTAGAAGAGGGCGAGCCTCGCGTAACCGACGTGATCGAAGGCTCGCTGAAAGGCCGGGTCGTTCACGGGAGCCTGCGGGCTGAATGCGGGGACGTCGATCCATCGCGCGAATTGCGGGGGAAGTCCGAGCGCCGCGAGGTCCCGCTGCGGTTCGGGAGAGTCCGGAAGCAGGGTCCGGAAGACCGCGCCGAATTGGTAGATCCGCTTGAGAAGGGGGGAAGTGCTGCGCGAGTACGCGAACGAGGCGACGCCGAGGAGCACTGCCGCGAAGAGGACGAGCCGGCGCCGCCGGGTGTCGTCGTAACGGGCGATCCTCCACCCGAGAACCGCCAGGAAGAATCCGAGCGGCGCGTTCTGCGGCCGCGACGTCGCGAGGAGCGCCGAAGCGAGGAAGAACGCGCCGGCCAGCCACACCGGCGGATTCGGAGTCCGCGCGAGGAGAAGGGCGAGGGCGAGCGCGGCCAGGAAGAAAACGAGCGCGGCCGGCTCCGTGTAGAAGGAGTTCAGGAGCGACGCGTAGCCCACATCGGTGAACGCTCCGACGAGAAGAAGTCCCGAGAGTCCCCGGGCGAAGAGCGGAAGGGGACGCAGGGCGAACAGCAGGAGCGCCAGCGCGCCGGCGAGCGCGAGGCCGTTGACGACACCGGTCGCCCGGAGATCGAACCGTCGGGGCGGTGCCGCCGCGAGACCCACGGGGAGCGCGGCGAGAGCGAGCGCGGTCTGGCTGGAGTAGCAGCACAGTCCGTGGATCCAGATCCGACCCGGGTCGAACCGGTACTGCGGAACGATCCACGCGAAGAAGGCCCGGTCGCCGAGCTCTTCGGGAGGGAAGATCCCGAGAGGACTGGCAACCCGGGAGAAGTCGCCGTTGTCCGCGAGACCGACGATCGGGGGCACGAGGAGCTGGAACGCGAGGGCCGCGCCGAAGAGAGCGAGCAGGATCGCCTCGATCCAATTCCGGCGCGCCGCGGGAACGGTAGGATTGTCGGCCACGACGCGCACCAGACTACCCTCGGTGCGGAACCGGAGGTGCAGATGCCCCGTTCCTCTCTCGGCGTGACGACCGCGTTGCTGATCCTCGCGGCCGCTCCAACCGGCGGTGCGACCGACGCCGCGACCGCCGCGCCGCGCAGCACCCGCTACGAAGACCTCGTTTCGCTCTTCTCCGACTGGCGGGCTTTCCAGAAGCCGAAGGTCGTCGACGGCGTACCCGACTACACGCCGGCGGCGATGGCCGCGCAGAAACGCGAGCTCGCGGCCTACCAGCGGCGGCTCGCGGCCATCGACCCGAGCGGCTGGCCGATCGCGCAACAGGCCGACTGGCACGTGGTGCGCGCCGAGATGAACGGCCTCGACTTCGACCATCGGGTTCTCCAGCCGTGGGCGAAGAATCCCGGTTTCTACGTCACCGTGTTCTCGGAAGAGAGCGACCAGCCCGCGCGCGAGGGGCCTTTCGCGTGGGGCGCGGTCGAGCTGTGGACCTACAAGTTCCCCGTGACCGCCGCAGACGCCGCGAAGGTGGACGCCGGCATCCGGACGATCCCGAAGCTCCTCGCGCAGGCGAGGTCGAACCTGACCGGGAAGGGGAAGGACCTCTGGATCTACGGCGCGAAGAGCGTCCGGCAGCAGAGCGCCGAGCTCGCGCAGCTGGCGTCGAAAGTGGCCGGCCCCGCCGGAACCCTGCCCGCGGACGTCGCGCGCGCGAAGGAGGCAACGGACGACTTCGCCGCCTGGCTCGACTCTCAGGCGGCTTCGAAGACGGAGCCGTCCGGAGTCGGCATCGAGAACTACGACTGGTACCTGAAGAACGTCCAGCTCGTCCCGTACACGTGGCGGGACGAGGTGACCCTCATGGAGCGGGAGCTGGCGCGCTCGCACGCGCTCCTCGCGATGGAGGAGCAGCGCAACGCGAAGCTGCCGCAGCCCGCGCCGGTCGCGAGCGCCGCCGAGTACGACCGCCGGTTCGGCGAAGGGGTCACCGAGTACATGGCCTTCCTGAAGGGCCACGACGTCCTCGAGGTCGAGGACTGGATGGATCCGGCGCTCCGCGCGCGCGTCGGCGCGTACCAGGCCGGCCCCCGGGAGTTCTTCGGTGAGGTGGACTACCGCGATCCGGAGCTGATGCGGACGCACGGCTACCACTGGTTCGACAAGGCGCGGATGGTTCACGAGCCGCACCCGAGCGCGATCCGGCGGGGCGCGCTCCTGTACAACATCTTCAACACGCGGACCGAGGGGCACGCAACCGGGTGGGAGGAACTCATGATGCAGGCCGGGATGTTCGACGCCCGACCGCGCACGCGCGAGCTCCTCTACATCCTGCTCGCCGAGCGGGCGGCGCGCGCGCTCGGCGACCTGCGGATGACGAGCAACGAATTCACGCTGGAGCAGGCGTCGGAGTTTGCCTCGGCCAACACGCCCCGCGGCTGGCTCTCCCTGGACGGGAACCTGGTCCGCGGAGAGCAGCACCTCTACCTGCAGCAACCGGGATACGGGACGAGCTACATCATCGGGAAGATCGAGATCGAGAAGCTGCTGGCGGAGCGGCGGCGCGAGCTCGGCGACAAGTTCACGATGAAGCAGTTCATGAAGGAGTTCGACGACGCGGGGCTGATCCCCGCCTCGCTCATCCGCTGGGAGCTGACTGGAAAGAAGTCCCCCGAGCTCGAGCGGATGCTCCGGTGAGGCCGTGACGGGATGAGCGCTCGGCGGCGGCTTCGGACGTGCGCGGTGATCGTGGCGTCCGTTGCGATCCTCCCGGCGTGCTCCCGTCCTCCCGCCGCGGCTTCGCTTCCCGCCGAACGGCCCGGCTTCGTCAATCGAGTGTGGAAGGTCGAGCGATCGACGGCGGTGTCTCCCCGCACGCTCTACGTCTTCCTTTCCGACGGCACGCTCGTCGTCGCGTCCGAGAACGGGAAGCCGTCGCTCGGGGCATGGAAGCGCGAAGAGGGAAAGCTGACGATGGTCGAAGAGGGCATCGGCTACGACGTCGACATCCTCCGCCTCGACGCCGGAAGGTTCGCCATCCGG
>JBKPMI010000195.1:0-3569 GCA_046732075.1 Acidobacteriota bacterium
GGCCAGAGGTGTGGTGCTCGACAACGGCGATGAGATCCGCTGCGATGTCGTGTCATCCAGCCTCGATCCGCGGCTCACGTTCATGAAGATGGTCGGCAAGGAGCATCTCCCGGCCGATTTCGTCGAGGGCGTCAACCGTTACAAGTTCCGCGGCTCGTCCGGAAAAGTGAATCTGGCCCTCAGCGGTCTACCCAACTTCACCTGCCTGCCCGGCGAAGGTCGGCATCTGCGCGGCGCCATTTCCATATCGCCCGGGGTCGAATACATGGAACGCGCCTACGACGATGCGAAGTATGGACGCTATTCACGACGGCCGTACATCGACATGGTGATTCCCACCCTCACCGATCCGTCGGTTGCACCTCCGGGGAAGCACATCCTGTCGTGCTTCGTGCAATACGCGCCCTACCATCTCAAGGAAGGCACCTGGGATCAGAAGCGCGAAGAGTTCGGCGATACGGTGGTGGACACGATTTCCGAATTCGCGCCCAATCTGCGAAGCCTGATTCTTCATCGCCAGGTACTGACGCCTCTGGATATCGAGACCATGTTCGGCTTGAGCGAGGGCAACATCTTTCAAGGTGAATTGACGCTCGAGCAGCTCTTCTTCCTTCGACCCGCTCCGGGCTGGGCGCAGTATCGAACACCCGTGCGCAACCTCTACATGTGTGGCTCGGCAACTCACCCGGGCGGCGGAATCATGGGCGCCCCGGGACTGAATGCGGCGAACATGATCCTGCGGGATTGGAAGCGAGGTAAGGCCTGATGCCGCCGGCCGGCAGGCGCGTAATTGTCATCGGCGGCGGCCACAACGGTCTGGTCGCGGCATATTACCTGGCGAAGGCCGGCCTCAATCCGCTCGTCGTGGAACGTCGTGAAACCGTCGGTGGCTGCGCGGTCACGGAGGAGATCCACCCCGGCTTCCGATGCCCGGCGGTCGCTCATTCGCTGGGCCCGTTCCTTCCCAGACTGACGAGCGATCTGCAGCTGGAAAGACACGGTCTGGCGATGATCCATCCGGCGGTGCGAGTGTTCGCTCCCGCCGCCGACGGCCGCTCCATTTGTCTTTATGCCGATGCCGACCGAACGGCTCGCGAACTGGCGGCGGTTTCGCAGCACGATGGCCAGGCATATCGCGGGTTCATTTCGAGTTTTGCCGCAATCGGCAAGGTGCTTTCGCCGCTGATGTCGCGCACGCCACCCTCGCTCAGCGAACCGACTAAAGGCGACCTCTGGAATCTCGGCAAAGCCGGCCTGAAGTTTCGTAACCTCGCCAGGAAGGACGCTTTTCGCCTCCTCCGTTGGTCACCGATGGCAGTGGCCGATCTCGCTGCCGAATGGTTCGAAACGGAATTGCTTCGCTCCATCGTCGCGGCGCGCGGTGTCTTCGGCGCCTTCGCCGGGCCATGGTCTGCAGGCACCAGCGCGGCGCTGCTGTTCCAGAGCGCATTCGATGGAAACGCGGTCGCGCCGGCGATATTCGTGAGGGGAGGCATGGGATCTCTCACGCAGGCCCTCGCCAGGGCTGCAACCGCCGCCGGTGCGGAAGTTCGAACGGCCTCTCCTGTCGCGGCTATCCGCGTTCAGGGCAACGCGGCGACCGGCGTCGTCCTCGGCAACGGAGAAGAAATCCCGGCATCCGCCGTCGTCTCCAATGCGGATCCGAAGACGACGTTACTGAAGCTGCTCGATCCTGCCGATCTCGATCCGGAATTCCGCTTGAAGATCGGCAACTACAAGTCGCTCGGGTCGGCGGCGAAGGTCAATCTCGCCCTCTCCCAGCTTCCGGGCTTCTCCGGTCTCAGGAATGGGAACGAGCAGCTCAGCGGCCGCATTCACATCGGGCCCGATATCGATTACATCGAACACGCCTTCGATTCGGCAAAATATGGCGAGTTCTCACCGCGGCCCTACATGGATATCACCATCCCGTCGCTGACCGATCCAACGCTCGCGCCTGGCGGCGGACATGTCATGTCGATACATGTGCAGTACGCGCCATATAAGTTGCGCTCCGGAGACTGGAGTGAGCGGCGCGAGGAATTCGGCGACGCGGTGATCAAGACGCTATCGGAGTATGCGCCCGACCTGAACAGGACAATCGTGGCCCGGCAGGTAATCACGCCGGCCGATCTGGAAAGCCGTTACGGTCTGGGTGGAGGCCACATTCTCCATGGCGAACCTTCACTCGATCAGCTCTTCACCTTCCGACCGATGTTGGGATGGGCTCAGTACCGCACGCCGATCAAAGGGTTGTATCTTTGCGGCGCCGGCACTCACCCGGGCGGCGGTGTGACCGGAGCCCCGGGAGCGAACGCCAGCCGGGAGATTCTCAAGGATCTACGAAAGTAGGCGGCATGACCCGACTCACCAGACGCCATTGGATCGCTTCGGCCGGGGTGGCCGCAGCCGCGACCGCCCTGCCGGCCCCGCCAATCTCGGCGCTCCCCCTGTTCAATCCGGAACCGGAGAAGCAGCCGCCGCTCCCCCCTCGACCAAAGGCGGAGGTCTACAAGGAGCGTCAGGCGAAGCTCCGCGCGGCCGCGAAGGCGCGCGGGTGGGAGGCGATTGTCGTCACCCCGTCGACGAACCTGGCCTACGCGACAGGACTCTCGATGTCCCGCAGCGAGCGGCTGACCGCGCTCGTTCTCTTGAGCGACGGACCGGCGGTCCTCGTCACCCCGGCGTTCGAGGAGTCCAACGTCACCCGCGACGCGACCGTCGACGACGTGAAGACCTGGCAGGAGGATCAGGATCCCATCGCTCTGACGGCAAAGCTCCTGACCGGCAAGACCGTCGGGATCGAGGGGACGACTGCCTACGCCACGGCCTCCTTCGTCTCGACCGCCGCGTCGGCGAAGTCCGAGGACGCGACGCCGGTCTTCGACGCCCTCCGCTCGGTGAAGTCGGAGGAGGAGATGGGGTTCATCCGGGAGGCCGGTCGCCGGACGGTCCTCGCGATCACCGGCACCCACGGACGGATCCGGCGCGGAATGACGGAGCAGGAAGTGTCGGTCATCCTGGAGCAGGAGTTCGCGAAGCTCGGCGTCCGCGGGGACGGTCTCGTGCAGTTCGGACCCTCCTCGGCGCTCCCGCACGGCGGACCGAGCGACCGGCTACTGGCGCGGGGCGACGTCGTCCTGATCGACTGCGGCTGCCGCGTGCGCGGTTACACGTCCGACGTCACGCGGACCGTCGCGTTCGGAACGCCGTCCGACGAGGTCCGCAAGGTCTACGGAGTGGTCGACAAGGCGCAGGTCGCCGGCATCGCGGCGCTGGACGCCGGCAAGACCGGCGAGGAAGTGGACCGCGCCGCCCGAAAAGTCATCGAGGACGCGGGCTACGGGCAGTACTTCACGCATCGCCTGGGGCACGGTCTGGGGATGGACGGGCACGAGCAGCCCTATCTGGTCAAGGGAAACCGGAAGCCGCTCGTCGTAGGGAACACGGTGACGATCGAGCCCGGCATCTACATGCCCGGAAAATTCGGCGTCCGCATCGAGGACGACTACGGCGTTCGGGACAAGGGCCTCGCGAGCCTCTCCGTGCGGCCGACGGAGCTCGGGATC
>JBKPMI010000196.1:0-1692 GCA_046732075.1 Acidobacteriota bacterium
AGGGGGTGAAGATCGAGCGCGAGAATCAGACGCTCGCCACGATCACGCTCCAGAACTATTTCCGGCTCTACGAGAAGCTCGCGGGCATGACCGGAACCGCCGACACCGAGGCCGGCGAGTTCCACCAGATCTACAAGCTCGACGTGGTCGTGATCCCCACGAACATGCCGATGATCCGGATCGACAACCAGGACGTCGTCTACGCCTCGGAAAGGGAGAAGTTCGACGCGGTGGCCGAAGAGATCATCGCCTGCCGCGAGAAGGGACAGCCGGTCCTCGTCGGAACCGTCTCGATCGAGAAATCCGAGCAGCTCTCGGCGATCCTGAAGAGCCGCAAGGTTCCCCACGTCGTCCTGAACGCCAAGTTCCACGAGAAGGAGGCGGAGATCGTCGCGCAGGCCGGAAAGTCCGGCTCCGTCACGATCGCGACGAACATGGCGGGTCGTGGGACGGACATCGTGCTCGGCGGAAACCCGACGGCGTTCGCGGAACACCGGCGGGAGGAGACCGAGAATCCCGAGCAGTTCGAGGCGCTTCTCGCGAAGCTCCGCGCCGAGGCCGCGACGGACCGCGAGACGGTGCTCGCCGCCGGCGGGCTGCACATCCTGGGAACCGAGCGGCACGAGTCCCGACGCGTCGACAACCAGCTCCGCGGAAGGAGCGGCCGCCAGGGTGACCCCGGCTCGTCGCGATTCTTCCTGTCCCTCGAAGACGACCTGATGCGGATCTTCGGATCGGACCGCCTCCAGAACGTCATGCGCAAGCTGGGCATGGAGGAGGGCGTTCCGATCGAGCACGGCATGGTGTCACGGGCGATCGAGCGGGCCCAGAAGCAGGTCGAGGGCCGCAACTTCGAGACCCGCAAGCACCTGCTCGAGTACGACGACGTCATGAACCGGCAGCGCGAGGAGATCTACGGCCTCCGCCGGGACATCCTGAGGGGCAACCAGAGCAAGGACGAGGTCCTGGCGCTCGCCTCCACGATCCTGGAGTACACGCTCGGCCGGAACCTGCCCGAGGACAAGGCACCGGACGAGTGGGACATGCCGGCGTTCGAGCTCGATCTCAAGGAGTACTTCGGGATCGCGCCGGGCTCGATCGACTTCTCCGGCAAGAGCCGCGAGGAGATCCAGGAGCTCCTCGCTCCCGCCCTGACCGAGATCTACGAGGCGAAGGAGAAGCTGCTCGGCCCCGAGACGATGCGGCTCCACGAGCGGTTCGTGATGCTCCAGGTCGTCGACCAGCAGTGGAAGGATCACCTCCTCGCGATCGACCACCTGAAAGAGGGGATCGGCCTGCGCGGCTACGGCCAGCGCGATCCGCTCGTCGAGTACAAGAAGGAGTCCTTCGAGCTCTTCACGCTCATGAAGGAGCGGATCGAGGACCAGATCGTCCAGTACCTGTTCCGGCTCCAGCCCATGATCCGCGAGGCGGAAGGCGAGATCGTCGGCGAGGACGAGCCGCGGCGCGCGCCGGTCGGTCTCCCCTCCCGCCGGCAGGCGAACGTCAACTACTCCTACGGCGCCGCGGCGGAGGGAGGGCACGACGCGAAGGTGGAGACGATCCATCGCGCCAGCCCGAAGGTCGGCCGCAACGACCCTTGTCCCTGCGGGTCCGGCAAGAAATTCAAGAAATGCCACGGCGCGGCCGCGGCGGGAGCCTGATGCCCGCCAAACGGTCCCCGGGCGCGGA
>JBKPMI010000197.1:0-4636 GCA_046732075.1 Acidobacteriota bacterium
GGCGCGGACCGCTCGCGCAGCCGGACGGAAGGCCGAGCGCCAGCGCGAGCAGAGCGAGAGCCCCGGGACCGAGTGGATTTCGGCGGCTCAAAAGCGGGACCGGACGTGGGTGCCGAGGACCTCTTTTCGGTAGTCCTTTCCCCGCAGCGGCACGAGCGTGCACATCTCGTAGAGGCGGCTGCGGAGCCGGTAGCCGATCCGGTCCTCGAGCTTCTCGCGCTCGCCGGATGCCGAGTCCGGCTCGTCTTCGAAGTTCGAGGTCGCGATCGTGATCCGCTTCCGGTTGTAACGGGTGTTCAGCAGGTTGTAGAGGACGTCGAGGACCCAGGGATGCGGCTTCGAAGCTCCGAGCTCGTCGAGCACGAGGAGCTCCGCGTCGGCGTACGGTGTCAGGACCGACTCCTTCGACGAGTCGGCGTCGGGGCGAAAGCTCGTCTGGATTCGGAGAAGAAGGTCCGAGAAGTCCGCGTACAGCGCGGAGACCCCCTTCGTCACGACGAGCTCGGTCAGGATCGCGCATGCGAGATGTGTCTTGCCGCGCCCGGCAGGCCCAACGAATAGCAATCCAGACTCGACCACGGGATACGAATCCACAAACTCCCGAGCGACCCTTTTGGCATTGACGAGCGCGGGAATTTCGAAATCGTCGAAGTTTCTGAAGTTGTCGGCACGGTACCGCTCCGGGATCCCGGCGCTCTCCAGCCGCTCTCGCGCGATGTTCTCGCCGCGGCAGGAGCAGGGGCGCGCCTGCTTGCGTCCTTCGATCGCCTCGAGGACCCAGCCCGTGCCGCCGCAGAGAGAGCAGGGAACGCCGGCGACTTCCACGAAGCCGATTCTAAGCCGCTAATTCTCGGGAAGGCCTGCTTCCACGAGCACGCGGCGGCTGCGCGGACCTTCCAGGTAACGCTTGAGATCCGCGAATCGTTGCTCCCAGCCGGGGCCCGCCTCGCCGCGGTAGGCCTCGTACGCCGGGCCGGCGTCCGGAATCGCCTGCTCGACGGTGACGACGCACTTACCGTCGTCCTCGACGAACGTCAGCAGGAAGGAGAGGCCCTCGAGCGGCTCGCCGGAGCGGCGCTCGTAGGAGATGTCGCGGACCGCCAGTCGATGACCCGGCTCGTAGGTCTCGATCTTTCCCATGATGGTGGCCTGAGTTCCGCCGCGGTCGTCGGTGAAGCCGACCGCCCAGTTGCCGCCAGGCCGCCGGCCGACGAGCGCTCCCTCGCACCACCAGGAGAGAAGCTCGCCGACGCGGGTGAACGCATCGAACGCTTCCGAGGTGCTCGTCTCGATCGAGACGGAGCGGACGACGTTCTCCATGGAGGAGATGGTAACGCGCCCGCCGCCCGGGTTATGCCGGCGCGGCGCGGGCAACCGTTGGACTAACATGCCCGCCCCATGACCGCGCCCGACCTCCTCGAATCGATCCGCGGGAACCTCGCCGCGGCGGTCGCGCGCGCGGCCGAGCGGCTCTGGGGAGCGTCGCTCGAGCGCGTCGTGCTCGAGCGCCCGCCGTCTCTCGCACTGGGCGACTTCGCTTCGCCCGCGGCCTTCGACCTCGCCAAGACGCTGCGGAAGGCGCCTCGCGCGATCGCGACCGAGCTCGCGGGGGCCGTGGAGCTGCCCGCGGCGGTTCGCTCCGCGCGCGTCGAAGGGGGCGGCTACCTGAACTTCTTCCTCGACCGCAGCCGCCTGGTCTCTGCGATGCTGGAGGAGCCACTCCCCTCCGCGGCCCGCCCCGGAAAGACGATCGTCGAGCACACGAACATCAACCCGAACAAGGCGGCCCACATCGGACACCTGCGCAATGCCGTGCTGGGAGACGTTCTCTCCCGCACGCTCACGTTCCTGGGGCGGCACGTCGAGGTCCAGAACTACCTGGACGACACGGGCGTCCAGGTCGCCGACGTCGTGGCCGGGCTGACCCGGTTGAAAGGGGTCCGCTCCGCCGAGGACATCCGGAAGGCAGCGCAGGGAGAGCCGCTCCCCGACGGCTCGCGGCATCCGAAGGGGCTGGCGTACCTGTGCTGGGACGTCTATGCCGAGGTCGCCCGCCTCTTCGAGGAGGACGCCGACGCGGTCGAGTGGCGGGTGCAGGCGCTCCACGAGATCGAGCACGGGGATAACGAGGCCGCGCGGATCGCCGAGGCCCTCTCGGAGGCAATCGTTTCCGCGCACCTCGCGACCATGGGGCGCCTCGACATCGCCTACGACCTCCTCCCGCGGGAGAGCGACATCCTGCGCCGCCACTTCTGGACCCGCGCCTTCGAGCTCCTGAAGAGCTCCGGCGCCGTGGTTCTCGAGGAGGATGGCCGCCACAAGGGATGCTGGGTCCTCCGGTTGAACGAGTCGCCCGAGTTCGCGGGGATGGACGAGCCGGACAAGATCCTCGTGCGGTCGAATGGCACCGTCACCTACACGGCGAAGGACATTGCCTACCAGCTCTGGAAATTCGGGCTCCTCGGCATCGACTTCGCGTACGAGCGCCACCGGCCGGACTGGAACTCGGGCTCGGTCCGCGAGGAGGAGATCCCCCGGTCCGTGCGGGATCGGCCGCTGTGGCGAACGTCGCACGGCGACGGAGATCCGGGCGCACCCGCGTTCGGCCACGGCGAAGCGGTCGTCAACGTCATCGACGTCCGGCAGTCGTATCTGCAGAAGGTGGTGCGCGAGGGGCTGCGGGTGCTCGGCCACCCCGCCGAGGCCGAGAAGAGCGTTCACTTCTCCTACGAGATGGTGGCGCTGACCCCGCGGGCCGCGCGGGACCTCGCGGACCGTTTCCAGGAGGAGTACCGGCTCTCCGAGGAGGACGAGAAGAAGCCCTTCGTCGAAATGTCCGGCCGCAAGGGGCTCGGGGTCAAGATCGACGACTTAGTCGAGCTCCTGCTCGAGCGATCCCGCCGGGAGATCGCGGCCCGCCGTCCGGAGGGGGACGAAGCGGCGGAGAAGGACGCCTGGTCGATCGCGGTCGGGGCGCTCCGCTACTTCCTCCTGAAGTTCGGGAAGAACAAGCTGATCGCCTTCGACTTCGACGAGGCGCTCAACTTCGAGGGCGATTCAGGACCGTACCTCCAGTACTCCCTGGTGCGGGCCGAGAACATCTTCCGCAAGCTCGCGGAGCGCGGCCTGGGAGAAGAGGGCGGCTCCCCCGCCGGCGGCTCCGAGGTGTGGGAGGACGACCTCTGGGCTCTCGTACTCGACGCGGCCGCGATCCCGGAGGTCGCGGAGCGGGCGGTCGAATCGCTCGAGCTCTCGACCCTGGCGCGGCACGCATACGGGCTTGCGCAAGCCTTCAACCACTTCTACCACCGCCAGCCGATCGTCAGCGAAAAGGACGACGCGGTCCGCGAGCGCCGGATCGCGGTCGCCCGGATTTTCCGCCGTGCGATGTCGCGGCTGCTCGGGCTTCTCGGAATCCCCGAGCCCGGAAGGATGTGACCCGGTGAGCGTTCCCAAGGTGAGCCTCGAGGAGAAGTTCCGGCAGTTCGACGATCAGTGGAACCCCCGGATCGCGGGGGAGGTGAACGACTCCTACGTCAAGCTGGTGAAGTTCCAAGGGGACTTCGTCTGGCACCAGCACGACGCCGAGGACGAGATGTTCCTCGTGGTGAAGGGCCGCTTCACCATGCGATTCCGCGACCGGGACGTCGTCGTGGAAGAAAACGAGTTCGTCATCGTTCCGAAAGGCATGGAGCATTGCCCCGTTGCCGAGGAGGAGGCGCACGTTCTCCTCTTCGAGCCGAAGACGACCCGGAACACCGGGAACGTCGTGAACGAGCGGACGCGCGAGAAGCTCGACCGCATCTAAATGGCCTCCGTCGAGCGCCGACTCGCCGAGAACGTCGCCGGCGACTTCTACGTCGACGAGACGTGCATCGACTGCGACACCTGCCGGCGCATCGAGCCCGCGGTGTTCGCGGAGGGGGCGTCCTTCTCCTACGTGGCGCACCAGCCGCGCGACGCGGCGGAGCGAAGGCGCTCTCTCATGGCGCTCGTCGCCTGCCCCACGGGCTCGATCGGCACGGTCTCGCGCGCGGACGCGCAGCCTGCGGTCGCGGCGTTTCCCGAGCCGGTCGCCGAGAACGTCTCATTCTGCGGTTTCACGTCGCGGGAGTCGTTCGGCGCCTGGAGCTGGTTCGTGGAGAGGCCCGAGGGAAACGTGCTCGTCGACTCGCCGCGCGCCGCGAATCCACTGCTCGCGGCGCTGGAGAGCCGGGGCGGCGTCGCGCGACTCTTCCTGACGCACCGCGACGACGTCGCCGACCACGCCGCCTTCGCCCGCCGGTTCGGCTGCGAGCGGATCCTGCACGAGCGGGACGTCACCGGGGAGACGCGCTCCGTCGAGCGGAAGCTCGCGGGCGACGACCCGGTCGCGCTCTCCGAAGACCTCCTCGCGATCCCCACTCCCGGCCACACGCGGGGCCACGCCGTGCTCCTCTACCGGGAGAAGTTCCTCTTCACCGGGGACCACCTGGCCTGGTCGCGGCGGCTCGGCCAGCTCGTCGGCTTCCGGGACGCGTGCTGGTACTCCTGGAGCGAGCAGATCCGGTCCATGGAGCGGCTGCTCGACTTCCGCTTCGAATGGGTCCTGCCGGGACACGGCTGGCGGTACCATGCCCCGTCCGCGGCCGCGATG
>JBKPMI010000198.1:0-10031 GCA_046732075.1 Acidobacteriota bacterium
AGCTCGACGAGAACGGCAAGGTCGATTTCCTGGACACGTCGCTCACTTCCAACGGACGCGGCGTCGTCCTGCGCAAGTTCATCCAGGGCACGAGCGAAGGCATCGACCTCGACAAGGCCAACAAAATCGTCTTCATTACGCGGCGCAACGACGTCGTTCCGGTCTGCGCGCGGCTCTCCGCCGAGCAGGCCGCGGCCTACTTCATGCTGGGCGAGTCGATCGAGACCTCCGCCGGCGATCCGACGAAGGCGGGCCAGGCCAAGCGCGAGGTCGGAACGAATCCCTTCATCGTGGGTCCCGAGGCGCAGGAAGGCAACCGGCTCCTCGAGATCCTGCGGAAGAATCCGGACATGCAGGCGTACATCCTGAACACCGGCTCGATCGGAGCGAAGGACGGGTCCGCCGGGGAGAAAGTGACGATCCGCGTCTCGACCGAGATCATGAAACAAATCGCCAAGGAAGGGATCGAGTGGGAGCGAGACCCGGACTGGGGCTACGAGACGCCGAAGAGCGTTCCGGGGCTCGACCTCGCGAAATATTCCCCGAAGACTTACTACACGCCGGAGCAGTACCGCGGTCTGGTCGACAACCTGCGGGCCGAGCGCCGGGCGTGGCTGGCGCAGTTCCCGGGCCTCGACGCTGCAATCCCCCGGGCGATCGAAGCGTAATTCGTCCAGGAGGAGCGGAGGTCGAGATGGTCGAGGTCAAGGGGTTCAAGGAGGGGCTGGAGGACGTCGTCGCCGCCGACTCCGCGATCTGTTACATCGACGGCACGAAGGGGATCCTCTCCTACCGCGGGATCGACATCCACGAACTGGCGGACCACTCGACGTTCGAAGAGGTCTGTTTCCTCCTGTGGGAGGGCAGGCTCCCGAAGCCCGACGAGCTGCGGTCGATCCGCCGGTCGCTCGGCGAGGAGCGGAACCTCCCCGCCGAAATGCTGCGTCTCCTGACGTCGCTCGTCCCCCACCTGACTCCGATGGACGCGCTGCGGACGGTGGTCTCGGCGCTGGCGGAGACGGACCCCGACGTCCGCGACATGAGCCCGGCGGCAAACCGCCGGAAGGCGATCCGCCTGACCGGCCAGATCGCGACGATCGTCGCGGCGCACCACCGGATCCGCGAGAGCCGGCCGGTCATCGACCCGGACCCGTCGCTCGGCCACGCCGAGGACTTCCTCCGGATGCTGAACGGGACGAAACCCACGGCCGAAGCCGCGAGGGCGTTCGACGTGGCGCTCGTCCTGCACGCCGATCACGAGCTGAACGCGTCGACGTTCGCGGCGCGGGTGACGGCGGCGACGCTCGCGGACATGCACTCCGCGATCACGTCGGCGATCGCGACCCTCAAGGGACCCCTCCACGGCGGCGCGAACGAGGCCGTGATCCGGATGCTCGTCGACATCGCGTCGCTCGAGCGCGTCGACGACGCCCTGCACGGGAAGCTCGCCCGCAAGGAAAAGATCATGGGGTTCGGCCACCGCGTGTACCACACCGAGGACCCGCGTGCCACGCACCTGCGGGCGATGTCGAAGGCACTCGCGGAGTCGTCCGGCGAGACCCGCTGGTACGACATGTCGCGGCGGATCGAGAAGATCATGAACGAGGAGAAGAAGCTGAACTCCAACGTGGACTTCTACTCCGCGTCCGTCTATTACATGCTCGGGATCCCGCCCGACCTCTTCACGCCCATCTTCGCGGTCTCCCGGATCTCGGGCTGGGCCGCGCACGTACTCGAGCAGTACGCGAACAACCGCCTGATCCGGCCGCGAGCCGAGTACATCGGGCCGGACTACCCGCAGCCCTACGTGCCGCTCGAGAAGCGGTAGGAGCTCCCGGGGGCGCTACGGCAGAGCCCAGGCGACGACGGAGTCGCCGATCTTCGTTCCCAGCTTCCCGTGGCCGCCGGCGCACAGCACCACGAACTGCTTTCCGCTTTTCGATAGCCGGTAGGTCATCGGGGTCGCCTGGCCGCCCGCGGGAAGCTCGGCCTTCCAGAGCTCCTTGCCGGTCTCGACGTCGAAGGCGCGCAGGTTCGGGTCCATCGCGGCCGCGATGAAGACGAGCCCTCCGCGGGTCACGGCGGCGCCGCCCAGGTTGACGGCGCCCCAGCCTTCCGAGCCCGGAACCGGGGGGATCCCGGGGATAGCTCCCAGCGGAACTTCCCACCGTTTCTTCCCGCTCGCGAGATCGACGGCCGTCAGCGTGCCCCACGGCGGCGGGCTGCAGAATAGGCCGCCGGGCGCGCGGAGAAACTCCCGGTACACCGCGTAGGGAGTTCCGGTCTGCCGGCCGAACTCGCCGGCCAGCCGATTCGCGGCGTCGGTCCCGCGCAAGCTCTCGTACTCCTTGCGCGGGATCAACTTCGCCAGGAGGACGATCCGGTTCGTCGGCGCGATCAGGAGGTTCCGCTCCGGGTCGTGAGATATGCCGCCCCAGTTCACGCCGCCGACGTTGCTCGGAAAGACCACCGTCCCCTCGAGAGCCGGAGGCGTGAAGATCCCCTCGGAGCGCGCGCCCTTCAGCCGCTCCGCGCACCACTTGCGGTCTTCCGCGGTCGGGCCCCAGGAGTCCTCCGCGGCGGAGAACTTCTCGGGGACGAGCGGCGGAGGGAACGTCGGGTAGGGCTGCGTCGGCCACGCCTCCTCCCCCGGGACCGTGCTCGCCGGAGCCGGCCGCTCCTCGACCGGGTAGATGGGGACGCCGGTGTCGCGGTCGAGCAGGAAGATGCGCCCCATCTTGGTGGCCGCGGCGACCGCCGCGATTTTCCGGCCGTCATTCGGGACGGTGAGGAGCAGCGGCTGCGCCGCGACATCGTAGTCCCAGAGGTCGTGGTGCACCACCTGGAAGTGCCACGCCACCTTTCCGGTCGCCGCGTGCAACGCCACGATCGAGTTCGCGTACGAGTTGCTCCCGATCCGTTCACCGCCGTAGTAGTCGGGGCTCGGGCTGCTCGTCGGCACGAACACGAGGCCGCGGGCCGCATCGGCCGAGATCACTCCCCAGGCGTTGGCGGCGCCGGTTCGCTCCGCGCTGTCCCCCTTCCACGTCTTTCGCGCGGGGTCTGCCGGATCCCTCGGGATCGGGTCCCAGCTCCACTTCAACGCGCCGCTCTCGACGTCGTACGCGCGGACGATTCCGCGCTCGAGCTCGACCCCACGGTTGTCGCCCATCGACGACCCGACCACGACGAGGTCGCCGATCACGGCCGGCGGGGACGTGACCTCGTAGTCGCCGCGGTCGGTGAGCCGGACGCCGACGGACAGGTCGACCTCGCCGCCGGCGCCGAACCCGCGCGCCTTCTTTCCCGTCGCCGCGTCCAGCGCGATCAGCCGCGCGTCGATCGTCGCGACGAAGATCCGACGCTTCTCTCCCGGCTTCGCCGGCCCGGCCGGCCACGTCGAAACGCCGCGGGAGGTGACTTCGCTGAAGCGGGTGCTCCGGCTCACCTGCGGGTCGAAGGTCCACCGCTCCTTTCCGGTTTCCGGGTCGAGCGCGATCACGCGGTCGAACGGCGTGCTCAGGTAGAGCGCGCCGTCCACCACGATCGGCGTGGCCTCGAACGCCGCCTTGTCCCCGACGACGCTCGGCTTCGGGTCCTCTCCCGTGCGATAGGTCCAGGCGACCTTCAGCTGCCGGACGTTCTCGCGCGTGATCTGGTCGGCCGGCGAATAACGCGAGCCGCCGGCGTCCCGCCCGTAGGCCGGCCAGTCTGCGACGGAGCCGCGCCGCGCCGGGCCCGCGCCGGCCGCCGCCAGCACGAGAACGCCGAGGAAGAGGCGGCGAATCATCGGTGCGCCTCGAACTTCTCGATCTGGTCGAGCGACGGATTCTGGTTTTCGACGTAGGTCTTCAGCTGCGCGAACTCCTCTTCGACCGGCATCGTCCGCTGGAACATCATCAGCGTCCCCTGCCGCGACCACCGCGGGCCGAAGTGGTACACGGCCGCGTACATCAGCTTCGCCTTCTCCTCGGCGAGGCCGCCCGCCCGGCACGCCTCGTAGAACATGCGGTGCACGTCCTCCCACGGACGGTCGCGCTTCACGCACGCGACGTCGTGAACCACCGACGCGTTGCGGTATTCGCCGGTATAGGGAGAGCCCACGACGCTCCAGAGGACCTGCGGGATCGAGGCGCCGTCCACGACCGAGCCCTTCGGCGCCGGCCACGTGATCCCCTTCGCGTCGACGTAGGAGAAGTCGTCGAGGAGGCGCATCTTCCGGTCCGGCTCGATCCACTCGGTCTTGACCGTGCCGACGAAGTGGCCGAACGGGCCGGGCTGCGCGCAGCCGCCGATGAAGAGGAGCAGGAGGCTCGCCGCCCCGAGGCGCCTCACGCGAGCTCCTTGCGCATCGGGACGAAGTCGATCGTGATCCCGTGCCGGAGGTCGTGCCGCGTGCGCTCGTTCCCGAAGTAGCCGGCGGCGCGGTAGAAGCGCTCCCCCGGCAACGTGGCGAGGAGCTCGGTCGACCGGAACCCGTGCGCGCGCGCCTCCGACTCGCAGCGGTCCAGGATCGCGCGCCCGATCCCCCGCCGCGCCCAGTCCGGGTGGACGAAGAACGCGCGGATCCGCGCGGCGTCCCGGGCGGGATCGAGGAGAGTCGACTGGCGGCCGGCCCGGGCGTCGCCGCCGTAGAGGGTGGCGCGCCGGCTCCAGCCGCCGCAGCCGACCAATTGCCCGCCGACTTCCGCGACGAAGTACGTCCCGTCGCGAATGAGCTCGCTGTCCACGCCGAAGGCGTCGCCGAGCGCGGCCTCGACCTGCCCTTCCGTGTAGTCGCCGCGCGACAGGCCCCGCGCGGACCGCGCGATCAGCTCCTCGAGCGCGGGACGGTCCTCGAGCGTCGCCGGGCGCAGGACGAGAGCTGGGGCCCCGGCGCCGTCAGAGTCGGTCACGCGCGTCGACCGGAATTTTCATCGCCGAAGAGTGATTCCGGACGCTCAGGGTGATCGGAATCCTGGCAGTCTGGGTCGAAACCTTCCTCGCGGGACTCCTCGCAGGGCCGGGAGCACTGGTGAGCCGCCCGGCCGCCCTGGCCCCCATTCCGCGTCCGGACCACACGGTCGTCGTCATCATGGAAAACCACTCGTATTCGAGCGTCATCGGCAACGGCAGCGCCCCGTACATCAACTCTCTCCGGACCGAAGGCGCAAGCTTCACGAACAGCCATGGCGTCGGTCACCCGAGTGAACCGAATTATCTGGCTCTTTTCGAAGGGGCGACCGAGAACCTGACCGACGACAGCTGCCCCCACACGTATTCCGCGGCCAACCTCGGCAGCGAGCTCCTCGCGAGCGGCCAGAGCTTCGTGGGGTACAGCGAGTCGATGCCCTCCGACGGCTACACGGGTTGCACGAGCGGCCGGTACGCCCGGAAGCACAACCCGTGGGTCAATTATCGAAACGTCCCGGCGAGCAGTAACCGGACGTTCGACGCTTTCCCGTCGGATTTCGACGCGCTGCCGACCGTGTCCTACGTCGCCCCCAACCTCTGCAACGACATGCACGACTGCAGCGTCGCGACCGGCGACGCCTGGCTTCGCAGCCGGATGGACCCGTACGTCCAGTGGGCGAAGACGCACAACTCGCTCTTCGTCCTCACCTTCGACGAGAGCGACACTTCCACCAACCAGGTACCGACGATCTTCGTGGGGCCGATGGTCCAGGCGGGAGACTACGGCGAGCGGGTCGACCACTATCGGACGCTTCGAACCCTGGAGGAGATGTACGGCGTGCCGGCGACCGGCATCTCCGCGAGCTCGGAGCCGATCGCGAGCGCCTGGCAGAGCGCTCCACCCGCGGACACGCCCACTCCGACTCCAACCGGGATCGGGGTCCAGGAGACCCCGACGCCCATTCCGCGGGCCCCGGTCATCCGGCTCCAACGGCCTCCGGTCCACGGTCCGACCCCGCTTCCCGGGCCCTAGCTCCCGGAGAGGTCACGCCAGCCACCGGGCGAGCTGCTCCGCCGTCGCATTGCCGCCGGAGAGCACGGTCGCCACGAGGAGTCCCCGGAATTTCTCGCGGTGCGCGATCACGGCCGCGAGCCCCGCCGCGCCGGCCGGCTCGAGCACGACGCCGAGCTCCCGGTGCGCGCGGCGGATCGCCTCCACGAGGAGGTCGTCCTCGACGAGGAGAACGTCGTCCACGATCCCGGTCAGGTCTTCGACGGCCTCCGGGAACGGGTTCGTGACCGCGATGCCGTCGGCAATCGTGTCGGCCCGCTCGATCTGCTCGACGCGCCCCTTCCGCAGGGATCGCTCCATGGCCGCGGCGCCGGCGGCGCACACCCCGATCATCCGGGTCGCGGGGCGCTTCGCCTTGATCCACCGCGCGATTCCGGCCAACAGAGCGCCGTCCCCGAGCGGGACCACGACGGCGTCGAACGGGTCCGGCCAGCGGAGCAGCTCCATGCCGATCGTCCCGGCCCCCTCCGCGATCTCGACCTGGACGCCGTCTTCGACCAGCCGCGCTCCATTCGTCCTCGCGAACTCGGCCGCCGCGTCGTGCGCTTCGTCGAAGTCCCTCCCGACCTGCCGGACCTCCGCGCCCAGCGCCCGCATGCGCTCGACCTTCAGAGGATTGGCGCTCGTCGCCGAAAAGACCGTGATCGGAAATCCGCGCTTCCGGGCCGACCAGGCCATTCCCTGGCCGAAGTTCCCTGCCGTTGCGCAGGTCAGACGCGGCTTCCCATCGAGGGAGGCCATCAGAAACTCCGTTCCCCGCGCCTTGAAGGAGCGGATCGGGTTCAGCGTCTCGACCTTGACGACGAGGCGACACCCCAGGGATGCCCCCAGGGACTCCGCCGGGAACTGGGGTGAGTCGAGGAAGATCGGGTCGATGACGGTCGCGGCCTGCGCGATCCGTTCGAGCGAGAGGCGGCGGTGGGTCATCCCTCGAAAACTCCTGAAATGCGGGGACGAATCCTATCGCCGACGGCGTTACCATTCGGCCGTGGCGGCGCCTCGTCGGAAGCGGACGATCCTCGCGTCGATTTTCTGCGCGGGCGTCGCCGTCTCCGTGGCTTCCGCGGAGCCCGCCGGGATCCGGGAGCCCGCGGCGGGCGCCCGACTCGAGCCGGGAACGGTCGTCGGCGTCGCGTGGACCCCCGGAGAGATCGGAGCACGGGATTTCGACGAGATGGAACTCGTTCTCTCTCTCGACGGCGGCCGCTCCTTCCCGCTCCGTCTGACCCGCGACATCTCCCCCGACGCGGAGTCCGTCCGCTGGCGGGTCCCGCGGCTTCCGAGCGCGCACGCGCGTCTCGCCCTGCGCGTCGGCCGAGAGGAGCGCGAAGAATCGGAGACGGTGCGCCTGGTCGGAGGCGAGTTCACGATCCTCGAAGGGAGCCACGATCCGCTCGAGGAGCTGCGGCGCGTCCGCGGCGAGTGGCGCACCCGCGAGGCCGCCGGGTCGGCCGGCGAAGGGATCGAGCCCGGCCTGTCCGGCGCTTTGCCGCGCGTCCATGCCGCGTTCCCGTCGGAGGGCGCCGCCGCGCTTCCGCCTTCGTCCTCCGCCTCCCTGCCGGACCGCGGCCGCGGCCAGGCGCTCGAGCTTCGCGTCGCAAGCGCGCCGGGCCGGACGGCGGCGGCCCCCTCTTTCCGCAGGGATCTCTCCCTCCCGCTGAGGCAATAGACCCTCCTTTCTCTTCGGCCCGATTCGGCTCGAGTGAAGGAGGTATCCCATGCGTTCCCCCAACGCAGCTATATTATTGATTACCATAGCGTGGGGCGCGGCGGCGGCGAGCTCCGCCCAGACCACTCCAACGCCCGCGCCCACCCCGACGCCCGGCCCCGTTCGGGAAAACGTCGTCGTGTCCGCCAGCCGAGGCCCCGAGATCGAGACGGAGATCCCGGGCCAGGCCAGCGTCATCACCGGGGACGAGATTCGCCGCCGCAACGCCCGCACGCTCGCCGACGCGCTCCAGGACGTGGTCGGCCTCGACGCCGGCGACGGCAGCGACAACGGGTCCCGCCTCCCCAACATCGGCCTCTGGGGCCTGAAAGAGTTCGACGCGCTCCTCGTCATGGTGGACGGCGTCCCGGTCGGCGGCCCGTTCAACCCGTCGCTCGCCCAGATCAACGTCGAAGACGTCGATCACATCGAGATCGTCAAGGGGCCGCAGGGAACGCTCTACGGCGTCTCGGCGTTCGCCGGCATGATCCAGGTCTTCACGCGACCGGGCGCGGCGGGAACCGAGGTCCGCCTCTCCGGCGGCTCCTTCTCCAACCGGCGCCTCTCCGCGTCGCAGGGCCTCGAGTTCGGTGCGTCGAAGCTGCGCCTCTTCGGCACGCTCGAGCGCTCCGACGGCTGGCAGGACCGGACGGACTACCGCGACGACCGCGGGGGCCTGCGGTTCGACACGCCGGTCGCCCGAACCGGCCATCTGTCCGTCATCTTCAACCTGATTCGCAGCACGCAGTTCTTCGGATCACCCGTCCCGGTCGAGGACGGCGAGGTGCTTCCGGGATTCCGGATCGACCGGAACTACGCGGTAGGCGGCGCGCGCCTCGACCACCGCGTCTCAGCGCTGACGGCGAACTGGCAGCAACCGCTGTCGTCCAACCTCCTTCTCGAAAACGTCCTCGGCGTGACGCGGGACGACCAGATCTCCATCCGTTCCTTCGTGGGTGAGGTCGACGGCAACGAGGCCCGCGCGGAAGGCGTGGCCCTCCGGCCGCGCGAGACCGACGTCTACGACGACCTGCACCTCGTGGCGAACTTCGAAGGGGCCGGAAAGCACCGGCTCGTCGGCGGAACCGCTTTGACGTGGGGGCGGACCACCGCGAAGGGCGAAGGCTTCGACATCGAACTCGAGGTCGACCCGGTCGACGTACCCGACTTCGCCGACACCCCGGCGGGAGACCACCGGTCGTTCGTCGACCGCCGGACGTTCCTCGGCTTCTACGTCAACGACGAGTGGACGCCGGTCCGCTTCCTGACGGTGACCGGCGGCGCCCGGTACGACCACGTCGCGGAAAAGCTCTTCGCGAAGGGGCAGGAGGTCGGCGATCCGGAGGGGGACATCTCCCGGGACGAGCGCTCCGAAGGCCACTGGTCCGGCGGGATCTCGGCGCTGGCGCGGCTCGCGGACAACCTCGCCGGGCCGGTCAACGACGTCCACCTCTACGTGGCGGCGAAGTCGGCGTTCAAGCCGGCCGCGCCCAACCTGACGGAGGCCGAGGACGCCGAGATCCTGGAGCCCGAGCGCACGCGCAGCGGCGAGGTCGGGGTGAAGACACGGTGGCTCGACCGCCAGATCTCGTTGGATGCGTCGCTCTTCCACATGATCTTCAAGAACCTCGTGGTCTCGAACGTCGGTCCGGACGGCCTGCCGCGCCTGATCAACGCGGGCAGCGAACGGTTCCAGGGGGGCGAGGTCGACCTGCGCTATCGCCCGAACGGATTACCCGGGCTGGCTTTTTCCGCGGGCTACGCGCACCACGACGCGCGATTCATCGAGTTCTCGTTCTTCAACGCGGAGGGGGAGCTCCGCGTCGTGGACGGCAAACGGCTGGAGCTCGCGCCCCGCGACCTCTGGAGCACGCGCCTCGAGTACGCCTCCGGGAAAGGGCCGTCCGCGTTCTTCGCGCTCCGGCACCAGAACCAGCGTCCGCTGAACCGGCGCAACGTCAATTACACCGACTCGTTCTTCGAGAGCGACGCCGGCGTCGGCTGGGACTTCCCGTGGGGCCGGATCTCCGTGGTCGGACGGAACCTCGGAGACAGCCGCCACTACGTCGCGGAGAGCGAGATCGGAGACAGCCAGTTCTACGTGGCGCCGCCGCGCCGCTACAGCGCGGAGGTGTCGTTCCACTTCTGAGGGAAAACGGACCCGGGAGCTTTCGGCGCCGGGCGCGGCAGACGCCCGGCGCTATTTTTTGGACTCGTAGACGACGTAGATCCGGCTGCTGACTTCCCCTTCGATGAGGGGACGCAGCTTGGCCAGGATGCCCTTGCGCTCCTCGGACTTCATGTAGCGGTCGAGATCGGCGCGGTCCGCCCAGAGCGTGACGGAGCCCCGATCTCCGG
>JBKPMI010000199.1:0-2682 GCA_046732075.1 Acidobacteriota bacterium
GCTCCCGGTGTTTCTTGGCGTGTTGTGGGGAGACCTCTTTGTTGTAGGACCCGGGGTTGTGGGTGGGGTTGGTGTCGGCCGACGACGCCGCGGAGGCGATCCCGATCAGCTGGTGGTCGAGCGCCGGGGGGAAGTTCAACACGTCCTGGTTCGACTTCAACTCCGGATTGACGAGCTTCTTCTCGATGCCGGTCAGCTTCTCCGACAGCGCCTTCCCCTTGTCCCTCAGCGTCGTGCCCTTCCCGAGCTTCTCGGCCCGGTCACCGATCGTCTGGATCTGCGCCTTGACGTCCCGGATGCGTCCGACGGCGTCGTGGGTCTCCTCGATCCGGTCGCGAACGTCGGAGAGCAGGCGGAACTGCGCCTTCAGATCCTCGTCCGTGGACGCCACTCCCGGATGCCGGCGCACCTCGACCGGGCGCGTGAGCGTCTCCCCGAGGTACTTGAGCCGCACCGAGTACGTCCCGGGCGCGACGCGCGGACCTTCCCGCGTCCCCCAGACCACGGCTTTCGGGATGAGCGCGGGCCGCAGAATCCGCATGTCCCACGCCAGGCGATTCAGGCCCGCCTTCGGCTCGAGCGGCTTGTCGCCGCCGTCATCGGAGCCTCCCGGCCCACCGCCCTCCGCTTCTTCCTTCTTCGCGCTCGTGTAGGTCCGGAGGACTTTGTCTCCCTCCAGGAACTCCACCGTGAGCGGCTGTTTCTCGGCGGGTTTCTCTTTCAGCCAGTACGACACGACGACGCCGGCCGGCGGGTTCTTTCCGGCGGTCTGCGCGGAGCCCTCGTCGTCGTCGCCGCCCCCTCCCATCCGCACCGACGGGCGCGGGGGGAAGAGGTGCACGCGCTCGCTCCCGATCTCGGGCTTCCACTCTCGCACGGGGGTCAGGTCGTCCAGGATCCAGAACGAGCGGCCCTGGGTCGCGACCACGAGGTCTCCCTCTTTCACGACGAGGTCCGTGATCGGAACGACCGGGAGGTTCAACTGCAGCGGCTGCCAGTGCCCGCCGTCGTCGAAGGAAACGTACAGCCCGGTCTCCGTCCCGGCGTACAGGAGGCCGCGCCGGGTGGGATCCTCTCGGATCACGCGCGTGAAGGCGTTGGCCGGGATGCCGCTGTCGATGCGCGTCCACGTCTTCCCGTAGTCGTTGGTCTTGTACAGGTAGGGCCGGAAGTCGTCCCACTTGTACATGGTCGCGGCCACGTACGCGGTCGCCTTGTCGTGCGGCGACACGTCGATCGAGTTGACCTGGATCCACTCGGGCATCCCCTTCGGCGTGACGTTCTGCCAGTTCTTTCCGCCGTCCCGGGTGAGCTGGACGAGGCCGTCGTCGGTCCCCACCCAGATCGTTCCGGCCTCGTGCGGAGACTCCTCGACCGTGAAGATGACGTCGTAGACCTCGACCCCGGTGTTGTCGCGGGTGATCGGGCCGCCCGAGTAACCCTGCTTCGACTTGTCGTTCCGGGTCAGGTCGGGGCTGATCTCCTCCCACGTCTGACCCTCGTCGCGGCTCCGCAGGAGAACCTGCGCCGCGTGGTAGAGGACGTCCGGGTCGTGCGGTGAGATCACGATCGGGGCGTTCCACTGGATCCGGTACTTGAGGTCCTTCGGCGCCTGCCCGATCGCGTTCTGCGGCCACGCCATGACCTGCCGCGTCTGGCCG
This sequence comes from Acidobacteriota bacterium, assembly GCA_046732075.1. GTDB lineage: Bacteria > Acidobacteriota > Thermoanaerobaculia > UBA5066 > Gp7-AA6 > Gp7-AA6. The sequence goes on from JBKPMI010000199.1 coordinate 1,662, forward strand.
GTCTTGTGGTCGTACCGCGTGATCGAGCCGCCGTAGCAACCCGCGAAAACGACGTCCGGGTTCTTCGGCTTCGGCGCAACCCACCCGCTCTCGCAGCCCCCGACCGTGTACCAGTCCGTGATGTCAATCGAGCCTCCCCGGCTGCGCGAGGGAATGGCCACGGTCGTGTTGTCCTGCTGCGCGCCGTAGACCCAGTACGGGAAGCGGTCGTCCGTCGTGACGCGGTAGAACTGCGCGGTGGGCTGGTTCAGGATCGACGACCACGTCCGCCCGCCGTTGAACGACACGTTTGCGCCGCCGTCGTTCGACTCGATCATCCGCTGCGAGTCGTCCGGGTCGATCCAGAGGTCGTGGTTGTCGCCGTGGGGCACCGGAATCCCGTTGAAGGTCTTCCCGCCGTCGTTCGACCGGAAGAATCCGGTGTTCAGGACGTAGACCGACTCCGCGTTCTTGGTGTCGGCGTAGATCCTCGAGTAGTACCAGGCGCGCTGCCGCAGCTTGTTCTCGGTGTTCGTGCGGGTCCACTTCTCCCCGCCGTCGTCGGAGCGGTAGACGCCCCCCTTCTCTTTCGACTCGATGATGGCCCACACGCGCTCCGGCCGCGCCGGCGAGATCGCAACGCCGCTGATCCCGACGATGCCGTCCGGGAGTCCCTCGGTCAGCTTCTTCCAGGTGTCGCCGCCGTCGGTCGTGCGGTAAAGGCCGCTCTCGGTGCCGCCGGACTCGAGCGTCCAGGGCTTGCGGTAGACCTGCCACATCCCCGCGTAGAGGATGCGCGGGTTCGACGGGTCCATGGCGAGGTCGCAGGCGCCGGTCTTCTCGCTGACGAAGAGAACGCGGTCCCACGTCCTCCCGCCGTCCTTCGACCGGTAGACGCCGCGCTCCGGATTGGAGCTCCAGACGTGCCCCTGCGCCGCGACGTACACGAGGTCCGGATTCCGGGGATGGACCCGCACGCGCGAGATCTGGTACGTCTTCTCGAGCCCCACGTTCTTCCAGGTCTTGCCGGCGTCCGTCGACT
>JBKPMI010000200.1:0-9056 GCA_046732075.1 Acidobacteriota bacterium
TAGTAGCCGAGGCCCGTGAACTCCGACATGAGCGAGATGCCCGGCCCGGAGGTCGACGTCATCGCGCGCGCCCCGGCCCACGAGGCGCCGAGCACCATGCCGATCGCGGCCAGCTCGTCTTCCGCCTGCACGATCGCAAAGGTGGGCTTACCGGTCTCCGGATCCATGCGGAATCGCCGGCAGTAGTCGGTGAAGGACTCCGCGAGCGACGAGGACGGGGTGATCGGGTACCAGGTGACCACGGTAACACCCGCCATCACGCAGCCGATGGCGGCCGCGGCGTTGCCGTCGATGATGATCTTGCCCGCGGTCGCGTTCATGCGCTCCAGGCGGAACGGGTCCGCCTTCGTCAGGTTCTTCTGCGCCCAGTCGTACCCGCCGCGGATCGCCGTCAGGTTGACCTCGACCGCCTTCGCCTTGTTCTTGAACTGCTTCTCGACCGCCCGCTGGACCTCGGCCATGTCGATGTCGAGGAGCCACGCCGCCACACCCACGTAGATCATGTTGACGACGAGCCGGCGGAGCTTGCCGTCGTGGACGAGCTCCAGGACGAGCTTCTGGAACGGCACCGGGTAGAAGTGCACGTCGTTCCGGAGCTCGTTCAGCTTCAGGCTCTCCTCGTAGATCACGGCGGCGCCGGGATGCACCGTCCGGACGTCCTCCTGCGCCGTCTCGGGGTTCATGCAGATGAGAACGCCGATGTCGCGTCGCCGGGCGATGAAGCCCTCCTTCGACGCTCGGATGGTGAACCAGGTCGGAAGCCCCTGGATGTTGGACGGGAAGAGGTTTTTCCCGGACACGGGGATCCCCATCTGGAAAATCGCGCGCATCAAGATGTTGTTCGAGGACATGCTTCCGGAGCCGTTCGCGGTTGCGACGTGAATCGAGAAGTCGTTGACGACCGCGGGCGTCCCCGCGGAAGGGGCGGGAGCTTTCTCTTCCAGAATCGCCGAGGACATTTCTCTGCCTTTCCCGACAGTTTTTTCTGATCCGCCGGAGCCGGAAATCATAACGCAAGGACGCGGAATCGTCGCGTCCCAACCATAGAATTCGCGCGGAGGAAGCATGAGATTCATTCGCATCAGCGGGCTTGCGGCGACGTTCGTTCTCGGCGCTGCCGCGAGCGCGCCCGCCGCCCCGAGCCCGCTGCGCTTCGAGCAGAACGCGAAGGTCGCCCGGATCGGAGGTTTCGACGTGTCGCCGGACGGCCGGTGGGTCGCGTACGCGGTCGGAACGCCGTTCGTCGCCGAAAACACGACGCGGTCCGCGATCTGGATCGCGCCCGCTCGGGGCGGGGATCCGCGTCGCCTGACTACCGGCGAGAAGCGGGACTCCGACCCGGCGTTCTCGCCGGACGGGCGGCGGGTCGCGTTCCTCTCCAACCGCGACGGCGGGTCGCAGATCTGGACGGTCGACCTCTCCGGGGGAGAAGCCGTGCGGGCGACGTCCGTTTCGACCGAGGTCAACGGCTTCCGCTGGTCTCCCGACGGGAAGTGGTTTCTCGCCGTGTCGGACGTCTTCCCGGAGTGCACGGACCTGGCGTGCAACGAGCGGCGGGCGAAAGAGCGGGCGAAGTCGCCGACGAAGGCGCGGGTCGCGGAGCGGCTCCTCTTCCGCCACTGGGACTCCTGGAAAGAGGGGCTGCGCACGCACGTCTGGAAGCTGCCGGTGTCCGGGGGCGCGGCCGTGGACCTGACCCCGGGAGACCGGGACGCGCCGCCGTTCTCGGTCGCGGGCTCTCTCGACTTCGACGTCTCTCCCGACGGCCGGGAGTTCGTCTATGCCTCCAACCCCGACCCGGTCGAGGCCCTCTCGACCAACGCCGACGTCTGGCTGGAGCCGTTCACCGGGGGTCAGCCGCGGAACCTGACCGCGTCGAACCCCGCGTTCGACGGGTCCCCGCGGTTCTCTCCGGACGGCAAGTGGATCGCGTGGCGCTCGCAGAAGCGCCCGGGCAACGAGTCGGATCGCTTCCGTCTCGTCCTCTTCGAGCGTTCTTCCGGCGCGATCCGAACGCTGACCGAGAGCTTCGACGCCTGGGTGGACGACTTCGCCTGGGCGCGCGACTCGAAGTCGATCTACTTCCTCTCCGAGGTCCAGGCGCGGGGAGGCGTGTATCGCGTGCCGGTCGCGGGAGGTCCTCCCGAGGAGCTGTGGCGGGAGGGGACCGCGGGGCAGCTCGTCGTCGCGCGCGACGGCTCCGAGGTTTTCTTCTCGGCGAGCTCGCTCACGCGCCCGGCCGAGATCTTCGCGATCGCGACGGGACGCCGGGGCAAGGCCCGTTCGGTGGCGCGCGCGAACGACGCGCTCCTCGCCGAAACGCGGCTGGGCGCGGTGTCCGAGCGTTTCACGAAGTCCGCCGACGGCCGCGACCTCCAGGCCTGGCTCGTCACGCCCCCGGACTTCGACCCGGTGAAGAAGTACCCGGCCGTGTTCCTCATTCACGGCGGGCCGCAGAGCGCGTGGAGCGACGCGTGGTCGTTCCGGTGGAACCCGCAGGTGTTCGCGGCATACGGGTACGTGGTCTACGCGCCCAATCCGCGCGGCTCGACCGGGTTCGGCCAGGAGTTCACGGACCAGATCAGCCGCGACTGGGGAGGCCGCGTCTACGACGACCTGATGCGGCAGGCGGACGACCTCGAGTCGCTCCCGTACGTGGACCGCGCGCGAATCGGCGCGGCCGGCGCGTCGTACGGCGGTTACATGATCGCGTGGATCCTGGGACACACGACCCGCTTCAAGACGCTCGTGTGCCACGACGGCGTCGTCGATCCGGGGCCGATGGCCCTCGAGACCGAGGAGCTCTGGTTCCCGACGTGGGACTTCGGCGGCTGGCCCTGGGAGTCGGACCTCTACGAGAAGTGGAACCCGATGCGTTTCGCGGACAAGTTCCAGACGCCGACGCTCGTCGTCACGAGCGAGAAGGACTACCGCGTGCCGTTCGGGCAGGGCCTGCAGCTCTTCACGGCGCTCCAGGTCCGGAAAGTCCCGTCGAAGCTGCTCACGTTCCCGGACGAGGGGCACTGGGTCTTGAAGCCCGGCAACTCCCGGGTCTGGCACGCCGTCGTGATGGACTGGCTCGCGACCTACCTGGGTGGCGACCGGCCGGACCGCGAGTCTCTCGAAGCCGTCTCCAGCATCACGAAATGATCGGCGTAATCCTGCTGGCCCTCGCCGTCCCGGCAGCGACGCCGGAGCCGAAGCCCTTCCCCCGCGGCGAGGTCGTGCCGCGGGTCGTCTGCGAGGCCGCCCCGGATCGCAGCTACGCGCTCTACCTTCCGAAGTCCTACACCTCCGATCGGGCGTGGCCGCTCCTGTACCTCTACGACCCGAGGAGACGCGGCGCCGCCGCCGCCGAGCGGTTCCGCGAGGCCGCCGAGACGTACGGCTGGATCCTCGCCGCCTCGAACGACACGGCGAGCGACGATCCGACGGCGCCGAACGCGTCGGCCGTCAACGCGACGTGGGCGGACACGCACCAGCGCTTCCGGGTGGATCCCCGCCGCGTCTACGCGTCCGGGTTTTCGGGGGGCGCGCGCCTCGCGGTCCTGCTCGCTCTGCAGCGGGAGGGCGCGGTGGCCGGCGTGATCGCGGCGGGCGGCGGATTTCCGGACAGCGCGGCGCCGCGATCCGGACTGCGATTCGATTTCTTCGGAGCGGTCGGGAACCTGGACTTCAACTACGGCGAGATGCGCCGTCTCGACCGGACGCTCGCCGGCCTCGGCGTCGCGCACCGGCTGGCCGTCTTCGCCGGGCCGCACTCGTGGTGTCCGGCGCCGACGTGCGGCGAAGGGATCGAGTGGCTGGAGCTCCAGGCGATGAAGAGGGCAACCGCGGGAAAGGATCCGGGGGTCGTCGAGCGGCTCCTCCGGGAGCGCCGGGAGAAGGCGGCAGCCGACGAGAGCGCGGGCCGGCTTCTCGACGCGTTCCGCCGATATTCCGAGGCCGCCGAGGACTTCCGGGGCCTGGCGGACACGGCCGACCTCACCGCGGCTGCGAGCCGTCTCGAAGCGTCCGCCGCGGTCCGCCAGGCGCTGGCGGAGGAGGAAAAGCGCGAGGACGCGGAGGCCCGGCGGGCGGCCAAGCTACGGACGGACCTCGTGAACGCTCTCGCCGAGGAGACCGTGCCACCCGTCCCCTTCCTGATGAACCGCCTTCAGCTCTCGCGCCTGAAGAGCGACGCCGCCTCCGACCGTCCGGAGCCCGATCGACTCTCCGCGGCCCGGGTGCTCGAGGCAATCTTCGTCCAGACCGCGTTTTACATGCCCCGCGAATTCGCGGCGCGTCACGACCTCCACCGCGCCGAGATCACGGCGGGCATCGCCGCCGAGTTGAAGCCCGACCGCGCTGCCACCGTCTTCTACAACCTCGCGTGCTTCCGGGCGCTCGCCGGCGATCGCAAGGGCGCGATCGCGAGCCTCCGGAACGCGGTCGCAAAGGGCTACAACGACGCCGCCGCGATGGAGACGGATCCGGACCTGGCGTCGCTCCGCGGGGAGAAGGCCTACCTCGACATCGTCGCGGACCTGAAAGCCCGCGCTACGAGTTGATGTCCTTCCCGGCCTGAAGCTTGTCGACCAGCCCCTGGATGTACTTCTTCTGCGGCTCGGGAGCGCGGGCCAGCGCCTCCTTCGCGTTCTTCGCGGCTTCCGGGTACTTGCCCGCCGCGGACTGAGCCCGCGCCAGGCCCATGTAGACGAACCACACCGTCGGGTTCTTCTGGGCGTTCATCTGGAAGATCTTCACGGCGTCGGCCGTCTTCTTCTGGGCGAGGAGCTGCCGCCCGTAGTTGTGGAGCTGGAGCGGGCCGGCCACGGACAGTGCTTTCTTCTGGACGACTTCGGCTTCGGCATCTTTTCCCGTCAGGCGGAGAAGCTGCGCTTTGGTGTCGAGGTTCTCGAATCGCTCCTCGTTCTGGATCGACGTGTCCGCCCACTTCAACGCCTCGTCGTAGCCCGTCTTGTTTTCGATCGCCCACGTCGCGGCGTCGTTCCAGCTCACCCAGCTGTACTGCTGGAGGCCGCGCAGCTGGTGGTGCAGGCTGTCGAGCGTGGCCTGCTGGACGTCGACCTTCACCTGGAACGGGACGGCGACCTTCTCCCATCGCATCGTGACGACGGTCGAGTCGGGTTGCAGGTCGTCGAAGGTGTAGGAGAGCGCCTCCTGCATCTCGGCGGCGCGGGGCTTGACCGTGACGCGGAGCGCATCCTCCTTCTCGTCGTAGCTGAAGCTCCCCCAGGAGGTCGAGTTCTTCGAGAAGATGACGGTCCACGGGCCGTCGGTCGGCAGCATGTGGAGGCCGTAGGAGCCCTTCGCGAGCGGCTGGCCCTCGACGGTGACCGGGCCGCTGAACGTGATCACCGTGTTCTCGTTCGCGCCGGCCCGCCAGACCTGGCCGTACGGGACGAGTTCGCCCCAGACCTTGCGGCCGCGGACCTCCGGGCGGTGGTAGTCGATCCGGATGTCCGTGACCCCGAGACGCTGCTCGGCCGCGGCGCGCTGGCTGGCGAGCGGGAGGTCGAGGACGAGGGACTGGTTCTGGTTCTGTGCGCGCGCGACCCCGATGCCGAGGGACGCGGCGCCGACGAGGGCGAGGACGAGGGACGGCAGCCTGCGGGATGTCATGTCTTTCTCCTCCGGTTTCGGAGTGGTACGGCGGAGCGCGGGCCGGGGTTCAGACCATCGTGTAGGTCCAGACGACGCCGCCCGTGGCGCGGAACACGAGCTTCAGGACGTAGGGCGCCTTCCGGGTCAGCCAGAACGTCATGGGTCCGTCGGGAGTGGACGCCTCCACCTGCCACGCCCGGAGACGCTTCCCGGGTCCGGCTTCGACCATGTCCTGGCCCGTGACGCGGAGGTCGACCCAGCGCAGAACCTCGTCCCGCTCGTCGAGGGCCGGGATCCTCGCCGTGAATCCGGGCGCGAGCGGCAGCGCGACCGCGATCAGCCCGTACATGCCGCCCAGGAAGTCGAACGGCGGCGCCTCGAGCGTGACGTCCCCCTGCTGGAGAACCCCGCCGGCCGGAGCGGCCATGCGCCGGAAACGGACCCGTGCGCCGTCGAAGTCGCGGTGGTTGAAGTTCTGCGCGTCCATTTTCCAGTCCATCGAGATCGGCGCCAGCGTCTTCGGATCGAACACGTTGACGGTCGTCGTCCGGACCCGTTCCTTCCGGTCGCGCTGCTCCTGGGTGCGGACGAAGACGCGCCGGCCGCGCGAACGGTCTTCGCGCAGCTCGTCGGTCCAGATTCCCGCGAGAACCTCTTCGGCGCCCGGTTTCCGGTAGGAGAATTTCCACGCGTTGCGATAGGGCTTCAGGAAAGAGCCGTCGATCCGCGGATCGCCGACCGGCACGGTCGGATTCTCTTTGGCGGGAGCGTCGAGCGCGAGAATCGCCGGCGAGGCGAGCAGCACTCCCAGGAGAACCACGCGGAGCTTCGTGACGACCTCCGGCGCGACGCTATCGGCGCTGGCGCTGCCCCACAAGGGCCGGGGGATCGGGCGCCGCCGGCGGCGGATCGAGTGGCGGAGCGGGAGGACCGGGTCTCAGCCGGCCGGGACGCAGCGGCCCGACGCCCAGTCCCGGAGATCCGCCACTTCCTCGGCGCGGAGCACGGAGAGCGGCCGCGTGGATCGCAGCGCGACGAGGAGACCCGACTGATCCAGCGGAAGCTTCGCGGCGCGCGCCTCGTAGAGCGCGGACACGATCGCCTGCTCGATCTCGGCTCCCGAGAATCCTTCCGACGCCCCGGCGAGGCGGGGAAGGTCGAACCGGCCCGGGTCTTCGCCGCGCCGGGAGAGGTGCAGGCGGAAGATCTCCCCGCGCGCTTCGGGTCCCGGCAGGTCGACGAAAAAGACCTCGTCCACGCGCCCCTTGCGCATGAGCTCGGGCGGCAGCTCGTCGACCGAGTTGCACGTAGCCGCGAGAAATACCCGGCGGCTGTGCTCCTGCATCCACGTCAGCAGCGCCCCGAGCAGGCGCCGGGAGACTCCGCCATCGGACTCCGACGACTTCGACGCGGCGAATGCCTTCTCGACCTCGTCGATCCAGAGCACGCACGGGGCCATCCGCTCCACGCGCTTCAGCGCCTCCCGGAGGTTTCTCTCCGACTCCCCGACGTAGGGCGCGAGCAGCCGTCCCGCTTCCAGCGAGAAGAGCGGCACGCCCCAGCTCGCCGCGATCGCCTTTGCCGCGAGACTCTTTCCGCAGCCCTGGACGCCGAGAAGGAGGAGTCCCCGCGGCGGGTCCAGGGCCGGGTCGCCGCCCGCCGCGAGAAATCCTTCCCGGCGCGTCTCGACCCACTTCTTCAACCGCTCGAGGCCGCCGACCCGGTCGAAGCCCTCCGGAGACGCAACGAGCTCCAGAACGCCCCCGCCGCCGACGAGCGTCTGCTTGGTCGCCCGGATTCGCGCGAGGTCCGCGCCGTCCAACAGCCCGTCCTCCACGATCGCGCGCGCGAGCGACCGCTCCGCCTCGAACATGGTGAGACCTTCCAGATCCGAAGCGAGCTCGTCGACCTGGGCGGGTGAGAGCGCGACGCGCGCCGGGCCTTTTTCCCGGCCGGTGCGGGAGACGACGGCGGCCACCATGCGTTTCAGCTCTTCGCGGTCCGGCAGCGCGAACTCGAACCGGACCTCCAGGTCCTCGAGCTCCGGTTTGCGCGGGACGAGCGGGCCGACGAGGACGAGCGTCCGCGCCGAACCCGCGAACTCCTGCGCCGTCTCGCGGAGAGCCCTCAGCGACGCGGCGTTCTCGAGATACGTCTGCGGATCCTTGAGGAGCCAGACGCCGTCCCCCTTCGTCGTGCGGATCAGCCGGAGCGCGAAGCCGAGATCCGTGGTCCGCGGCGCGTCGGCGGGGTGCGAGGGGGAGAGACCCGAGGCCGCGCTCCACGTCGCGACGGGCAGCGCGAGCTCCGCCGCCACGGCGCGCACCAGCGCCTCGAACCGCGTCTCCTCGACCGTCTCGCAGACGACGAGGGGATGGCGCGATCGGAAGAGCAGGGCGAGATCTTCGGCGGGGACGTCCATTCTTTCCGGGTCCGGGGAGTGTACCCGGGTGGCGTCCCTCGACCGGACGCCCCGTTCTAGACTGGCGGTCGTGCCGCCCGCCCGAGTCGTGTCCCTCTGTCCCTCGATCACCGAGACGCTCGTCGCGATCGGCGGGCGGTCGCGGCTCGTCGCGGCAACACGCTATTGCGTCCGTCCGCAGGGGCTCTGGGGTCTGCCGCGGATCGGGGGGACCAAGAACCCGGACGTGTCCCGGATCCTGGACCTCGAGCCCGACCTCGTCTTCGCGAACGAGGAGGAGAACCGGCGGGAGGACGTGGAAGCGCTCCGGGCCGAGGGGATCGAGGTCGACGTCTCGTTTCCGCGGCGCGTCGCCGACGTCCCCGTGGCGATCCGGCAGTGGGGGAGGAGCCTCGGGAACGAGGCGGAAGCGGAGGAGCTCGCAGTCCGGGTCGAGGGGGCGCTGGCCGCCCTGGAAGCCGACCCGGCCCCCGGCCGGTTCCGATACGCCTGCTGGATCTGGCGCGATCCCTGGATGACGGTCTCCGACGACACCTATCTCGCCGACCTGCTCCGCCTGGCGGGAGGCGTCAACGTCTTCGGAAACGCGCCGACGCGCTATCCGACGGCGACGCCGCAAGAGTCGCGCGCCCGGGGGGCGTGGGTCCATCTCTTTCCGAGCGAGCCCTACCCGTTTCGCGAAGACAAGCACGGCGCGGAAATCGCGGCCGAGTTCGGAGAACGGTCGCGGCGTCTCTTCGTCCCGGGAGACGACCTCACCTGGCACGGCGTCCGGACACTCGACGGTCTCGGGGCGGCCCGGCGGCTGCGGGCCTACGCGGAAAAGGAGACGCCTACCCCCGCCGGTTGAGAAGGTCCAGGAACTCTCCCCGCACCGGCCGATTGAAAAAGATGCCGCGGATCGCGGACGTCACCGTCAGCGCGCCCGGCTTCTTGACCCCGCGCATCTCGACGCAGAGGTGCCGCGCCTCGATGACCACCATCACCCCCTGGGGCGCCAGCTTCTCCGCCATGAACGCGGCGACCT
>JBKPMI010000201.1:0-3298 GCA_046732075.1 Acidobacteriota bacterium
TCGCGACCGCCTTCGCCGGCTCCTCCGAGACCTTCGGCGGCGGGGCGACCTGCGTCCCCGGAACCGCGGGCTTGGGCTTCTCGGGCTGCGCCTGCGGCGGCGCGGTCGAGGTGCTCTGCGCGAGGAGCGTGGACGAGAAGAACAGCATCGTCGCGAGAGTCCGCCGAATGGTCCGGTTCATGAGATTCCTCCGCTTTTCGACGTTGTTTCGGCGGCTCACCGCTGGCGCCGCGAGAGCTCCGCCCAGGCGTAGACCAGGGCGAGGCCTCTCCAGGGCTTCCAACGCTCCGCGTGGGCGCGCATTTCCACCTCGGTCCCTCTACGGCCGTGCTCGAAAAGAGTTTCGGCGAGGTATTTCACGACCGACAGGTCTCCCGCGGGGTAGGCGTCGGGACGCCCGAGGCCCCGCATCAGGGCGGTCTCGGCGGTCCACGTGCCGACCCCTTTGACGGACGTGAGCCGCTCGATCGCGGCCTCGTCCGGCAGGGCCGCGACTTCGTCCTCCGAGAGGTCTCCCCCGGCGAACGCCGCGGCCAGCCGCGCGATCGTTCCGATCTTGCTGCCCGACATCCGGAATCCCCGGAGCCCCGCCTCTCCGGCGTCCGCCACCCGCTCCGCCGTAGGGAAAGCGTAGAACGTCTCGCCGTGGTGCCGCGCCTTGCGCCCGAACGCGGTCGAGAGGTGCGCGCGGATTCCGAACGCGAAGGCGAGGTTCACCTGCTGGGCGAGGACCGCGGTGACGAGCGCCTCCCAGAGGGACGGATATCCGGCGATCCGGAGTCCGCGGAACCGGCGGACGAGGGGCGCGAGGATCGGATCGAGCCGCGCCGCGCGGTAGAACGGCCGGACGTCGGCGGCGGCGCCGAGCGCCCCCTCGACCAGGCGGCGCGCCGCGGCTTCCGCCGCTTTCGAAGCAGCGTCGCGCCCCTCGATCGTGACGGAGAGCTTCGGCGCATCGACGCCGCCGGCGGCCTGCTCGACCGTCACCAGCACGGTGCCGCGGCCCGCGACGAAGAGTCGCCGGTAGGCGCGTCCGTCGAACCGGTCGACGGGGTCCGGGAAGCGCGCGTATCTCTGCCCCGTGCGGGCGAGTGAATAGGGCGCGGGCGGCCGGATCCAGAACCGGCGCTTCACCCCGAGCCTTCGCGTCCGGCTACGATTCCCCGGAGGAGAGCGGCCTCGTCGGTCAGGATCCCGTCGACGTTCCACGAGACCAGCTCCTTCAGGCGCTTCTCGTCGTTGACGTTCCAGACGATCACCGAGTCGATCCGGCCGGCGTCGCGCGCGGCCAGAACGTTCGAGAGCTCCCGGCGGAACTCGGCCCGGAGCCGGCGGCGCACGCCGAAGCTCACGTTGTCCGCGCCGTACCGCTTCGCGAGGTCGAGCGCTCCCGGAAACTCGAAGTCCGCGAAGATGCGCGTCTCCCGGCCGAGCGGCTCGCGCCGCGTCTCCGTCAAGAGGGCCTGGAGGAGCTCCGCCTGCGGGCAGAGAAGCGCGATCCGGACTCTCTCCGGAATCCTCCCCTCCCGCCGCGCCTCCCGTAAGAACTGCGCCAGCTGACGGGCGCCCGCCGTGTTCTCGTCGTCGAGCTTGACGTCCAGGCAGGCGAGCGAGAGACGCGGCTCGCTGCGCATCCAGGCGAAGAGATCCTCGAGGAGCGCAATCGAAACGCGAGGCTTGCGCCGCTTCTTCTCGTCACACGGAACGTATCCGTAGTGCCGTCGGAGATCGTCGAGGTCGAGCTCCCGGACCGGCCGTCTCCACGGGGAGCCGATCGCCGGAACGTCCGGCTCGTAGAGGTAGCCCTCTTCGCCGGTCTGCCGCAACAGGGCGACCTTCTCGTCGGGCATGCAGTCGTGCCACAGCACGAAGCATCCATCGCGGGTGAGGCAGACGTCGGTCTCGATCGCGTCGGCGCCGAGCGCGATCGCCCGCTGGAACGACGGGATCGTGTTCTCCGCCTCCTCCCGCGCAGCACCGCGGTGCCCGACGACCGCGACGGAACGCCGCTCCGAGCTGCCGCGGGGACGGCTGGCGAGGCCCCGCGCCTCTCCCACGAGGCGCCGGGCGGGATTTCGATAGCCGAGAAGCGTCAAGGTGCAGGACGAAGAATAGTGCAGCGGACGAGGGTGTTTCGAATGGACGTAAACGGTATCGGCGGATGGATCGTCAGATGGAGTGCAAAGGAGACTGAAGAAATGAAGAGAGTCACAGTTCGAAACCTCGCCGGCGCGATGGCGCTGCTGTTCACGCTGGGTGCCGCAGTGGCCTCCGCGCAGGACGCTCGCCACGAGCACGGCAAGAGAGGTGGTTTCGGTTTCGGGATGATGCGCGGTCTTTCGCGGCTCGACCTGACCGAGTCGCAGAAGGCGGACGTGCAGAAGATCATGGATTCGCGCAAGCCGACGCTCGAGTCGCTGCATGGTCGGATGCAGACCGACTGGGAGGCGCTGCGTCAGGTTTCCGAGGGTTCGAATCCGAACGCCTCGGCGGTCGGAACCGCGTTCCTGAAGCTTCGGGCGGACCGCGAGGCGATGCGCGCCGAGCGGGAGAGCACGATGCAGGAGATCCGGTCCATCCTGACGACCGAGCAGAAAGAGAAGCTCGACACGATGAAGCAGGAGCGCCAGGAGCGCTTCGGCCACCGCGGAATGCAGGGAGCGCCCGGCCGCTAAACCCTTTTCCCGCTTCGATTCGAAGGCCAGGAGTCCGAACGGCTCCTGGCCTTTCCTTTTCCCGCCTCCCCGTGGATAGAATCGCCCACCGGAACTCCCAAATCTTCGTGTCCCCCGACCGGGGGAAAGGAGGCATCAGCATGAAGTCCAAGTCCAAGGGGATCCTGGCGGGCCTCGCCCTTCTCGTCGTCGTGGCCGCCCTCGCGATCGGCGCCGACGAGAAGGCGAAGTCGGCCAAGCCGGCGGCGGGTCAGATGGACGAGAAGCAGATGATGGAGATGATGGCCAAGTACTCGACGCCGGGCCCCGAGCACAAGGCACTGGAGCAGTTCGTCGGTACGTGGGACACGTCCGTCAAGATGTGGATGGCCCCGGGCGCGCAGCCCCAGGAAAGCACGGGAACCGCAGAGAACAAGATGACCCTCGGAGGCCGCTTCCTCGAGCAGCACTACGAGGGCACGATGATGGGCCAGCCCTTCACCGGGATGGGCTACACCGGCTACGACCTCTACAAGAAGGAGTATGTCGGCAACTGGATGGACAGCATGGGCACGGCCATCATGCGGTCGACCGGCAAGGGCGACGCCTCGGGCAAGACGATCACCATGAGCGGCACGATGGAC
>JBKPMI010000202.1:0-8904 GCA_046732075.1 Acidobacteriota bacterium
CAGGGAGTCGTCTCCCGCGAGGTATCGCCGCTCGAGTCCGCGGTGGTCACGGTCGGGAGCATTCACGGGGGCGACGCGTTCAACATCATCCCGTCGATCGTCCGCCTGACCGGCACCGTGCGATGGTTCGGAGAGGCGACCGGCAAGGCGATGCCCGCAAAGCTCGGGAGAATCGTGTCGGGCACGGCGGCCGCGGCGGGCGTCTCCGCGCGACTCGACTACCGGCAGATCAACCGCCCGGTCGTCAACGACCCGGGCGTCGCGGACACCGTCATCGGCGTCGCCCGGCGGCTGCTGGGGGACGAGAACGTCGACACCGAGACGCGGACGCTCGGCGGCGAGGACATGTCGGAGTATCTCGACCGCGTCCCCGGCTGCTTCTTCTTCGTCGGCTCGGCGCCGGCGGGACCGCACCGCCCGCACCACTCGCCGGTGTTCGCGATCGACGAACGCGCGCTCGCGGTGGGGGTGGTTCTCCTGGAAGCCGCGGCGCGGGAAGTGGCGAGAGCCTCGTAGCCGCGGCGCCGCTTGCAGACCCTCTCCGTCGTCTTCCTCGCGCTCTACCTCGCCGCAGTTCTCGCCATCGGCTTCCTCTACCGCCGCCGCGCCGGACGCGACGAAGTCTCGTACTTCATCGCGGACCGCAGCCTCTCGACCTTCTGGGGTTTCCTCGGCCTCGCTTCGTTAACGACTGGCGGCTCGACCACGATCGTGCTCGCCGCTTTCGTCTACGCCAACGGGATCTCGGGACTGTGGCTCGACCTCGCGGGCGCGCTGGGACTGGCGGCGCTCGGCGTGTTCCTGGCCGGCCGCGTGCGGCGCGAGGGCGCGGTGACGCTGCCGGAGATCGTGGGCCGCCACTACGGCGCGGGCGCGCGCCTCGCCGCCGCGATCCTGGTGCTGGCGTCGGAGATCGTGTGGTTCGCCCTGCTCGTCACGGCGACCCAGACCGTCCTGACCGCCGCGCTCCGCGTTCCGGCGCTGCCCGCGCTCCTCGCGTCCACCGCCGTGTTCCTCCTCTACACGTCCCTCGGTGGACAGTTCGCGGTGGCCCGGACCGATCTCGTCCAATACGGCGTCATGCTGCTCGCGATCCCGGGTGTCGCGCTCTTCTTCGCTCTCCGCGGAGCCGGCGGGTTGGGCGGCCTCCCCCGCGAGGTCTGGAGCTTCCCGTTCTCCTCGACCGTGCGTCCCGGGCAGGTCCTCGCCCTCCTCGTCCTGATCGGACTGCCGCACCTCGTCGGAAGCGACGTCTACGCGAAGCTCCTCTCGTGCCGCGACGAGTCGACCGCTCGCCGGTCCGCGCTCCTCGCCGCGGTTTCCAAGATCGTGTTCGGCTTCTCCGTGGCCGCGATCGCGCTCGCGGCGCGCAAAGCGCTTCCGCCCGTGTCCCCCGGTGATGCCCTCCCCTCGGCGGTTCTCGGGTTCGCGCCGCCCGCGGCGGCCGCGCTGATCCTCGTCGCGCTCGTCGCGACCATGCAGACCTCGGCCGATGTCGTCCTTCTCTCGGCGTGCGCGGTCACGGTGCGGGACATCGCGCCGGCAGTCATCGGTCGGAGCCCGGGGGTCGGTGCGGCGCGCGCTCTCGCCCCGGTCTACGGCGGCCTGGGACTCCTCGTCGCGCTCGCCCTCGGCCGCGACGTTCTCGAGACGCTGAAGCTCGGCTACTCGATCTTCGCGGCGGGCCTGATTCTGCCGGTGCTCGTAGCGCTCCTGCCGCGGCGGATGAGCGCACCGGCCGTGCCGGCCCGCGGCGCGATCGTGGCGATGGTCGCGGGCGGCGCCGTCGCCGGGCTCGGGCGATTCCTCCCGGCCCTCGCGTTCGGGATGGACCCGGTCCTGGCCGGAACCGGAGTGAACCTCGTCGTGCTTCTAGCCTCC
This sequence comes from Acidobacteriota bacterium, assembly GCA_046732075.1. GTDB lineage: Bacteria > Acidobacteriota > Thermoanaerobaculia > UBA5066 > Gp7-AA6 > Gp7-AA6. Next base: position 1,882 of record JBKPMI010000202.1, read on the forward strand.
ATCGCCTGGAGTCGTTTCGGCTCCCGGCTGCCGGCTACCGGCTACCGCTCCCTGTGACCGACAAGGACCAGCTCGAGTCGGGCGCCTCGCACCCCGCGTTCCTGAAGCCGGCCGGACCGAACCTGGGCGTCGCACCGCCGCGCGGAACGGCCGGCCCGCGCCGCGGCATGTTCTCGTCGCTCGCGCACGCGCAGTTCCGCCGCTACTGGATTGGTCTCTTCCTTTCGAACATCGGGACGTGGATGCAGGTCGTCGCGCAGGGCTGGCTGGTCCTCCGCCTGTCGAACTCCGCCCTCGTCCTGGGACTGGTCGGTTTCGCCGGCTCGATCCCCACGCTCCTGTTCGCCCCGCTCGCCGGGGTCGCCGCGGACCGCGCCGACCGCCGGAAGCTCCTGATCGCAACGCAGTCCCTCCAGATGCTGTGCGCGTTCACTCTGGCGGCGGCCGTGGGCTGGAAGTTCGTGACAGTTCCTCTCGTCGCGGCGGTGGCGATCGTCAACGGCCTCGCGAACGCGTTCACGATGCCGTCCCACCAGTCTCTGTTCCTCGACCTGGTCGGCCGAGAAGACCTGATGAACGCGATATCGCTCAACTCCATGCAGTTCAACCTCTCGCGAGTCCTCGGTCCGATGGTGGCGGGATTCACGATCGCGGCGTTCGGCGAGACCGGCTGCTTCCTCCTGAACGCGGTCTCTTACCTGGCGGTCATCGCGGCCCTCGCGGTGCTGCCTCCGCTCCGCAAGCGCGCCTCCCGAAGCCACGGCGCCTGGATCGACATGCGAATCGGATTGCGGTTCGCGCGCCGTCGGCCGCTCATCGTGCCTTTGCTCGCGATCGCCGCCGCGCTCGCGATTTTCGGGACGCCGGCGGTCACGCTCGCGCCGCTCTTTGCGCGGCGGCTTCTCCACGTGGGGCCGCCGGGATTGGGCGGAATGCTCTCCGCCGTGGGGCTGGGAGCGGCGGCGTCGGCTCTGGCTCTCGCCCGGCTCGGCGACTTCCGGATGAAGGGGCGCGCGGTCATGGTCGCGGCTTCCGGGTTTGCGCTGTCGCTCCTGGGTCTGGGGCTGTCCCGCTCCTATCCTCTTTCGCTCGCCTTCCTCGCTCTCCTCGGAGCGTCGATGTCCTCGTCGGCGTCGATCATCAACACGCTTCTTCAGACGAGCTCCCCGGACCGGCTCCGCGGGCGCGTCATTTCCCTCTACGCGCTCGCATGGCTCGGCCTCGTCCCGCTCGGAAACCTCCAGGCCGGCGCGGTCGCGGAGCGCTTCGGCGCGGCGGCCGCGCTTTTCGTGGGCGCGGCGGGGATCGTGCTGACGCTCCTGACCGTGCGTCTCGTCAAGCCCGTGCCGGCGACGGCCTCGTGAGCGGCCTGCTATATTTCGCTTCCCCGATGAGGCGGTTAGACGGCGCCGCGCGAATCGCGGTCCTCTGTGCGGTCGCGATCGGCTCCGCCCCGGCGGTCCAGAACGCTCAGGAGCCGCTCCGGCCGCGGGGCCGCTACAACAACTCGGTCCACCGCTTCTTTCCAGACCTCGACTCGCGGCTGAACGCCGTCCGCTACGGGCGCTGGCGCGCGCTCGAGATCGCGTGGACCGTCGGGATCAACCCCGACCTCGACCGTCAGTTCTCGGCGTTCCTCTTGAAGCTCCTCGGCGATCCGCCCCGCTTCCCGCCGGAGGCTGAGTTCGTCGCGCCGCGATTCGCGCGCGAAGCCTCCCCGGTCTTCCACGCCCTGCACTGGGGCCAGGTGCTCGAGCAGCAGGTCGGCGACGTTCTGGCCTCCGCGGACGCGACACCCGCGCTGACGGCCACGCGCCTCGAGCGGGTCGTGGACCTGTACCGCCGCGAGCGCTGGGCCCTCGCGGAACCCGCGGAGACCGCAGCGCCGCCCCGGGCGCTCCTCCTCGCGCCGCAGTCGGCGCGGATCCTGCTCTCCGGGACTCGTCTCTTCGTCCGCGCGGGCGAGGCGCTCGCGGCTTCGGACTTCGGGCAACAGCGGTGGAAGGTCCGGGACACGATCGAGGAGTTCGACAGCTCGCTCTCCCGGGAGAAAGCGCTGGAGGAGTCCACGCACCCGATTTCCGCGCCGATCCTGACGGAGCGCTATCCGGGAGTGGGAGCGCAACTCGACCGCGTCACCCGGTTCCGCCTCGAGGTCTACGGGGCGCTCGAGGGCGGCGGAGCGACGCCCGAGGCGCGCCGGCGGCGCGACGAGAAGCTGCGCGAGGTCGCGAAGCGGTACGGTCTTTCGACCGAGGGAATCGGTGGAACGTAGCCGCGTCGGGACGTGGGTCGCCGGCCTGCTCCTCGCGGCGTCGCCGCTGCCTGCCCAGTTCCTCGCCAACCTCGAGCCGGAGAGGCCGATCGCGGTCGAGGACGCGGCGCCGATTCCCTTCCGCGCGATCTCCGCGGGCGTGGACTGGACCTACAACGTCCGCCGCGGCGGGCTGAACGACCAGGGCCCCGCCTGGACGCTTCTCTACGGCGCGTTGCGCGGCCTCGAGATCGGGGCGGCGCAACGCTACGTCACGCGGCCCGGCCGCAACGCCCTCCGTGGGATCTCCTCGGGTGACCTCGAGATCCACGCGCTCTACGGTCTCTTCGGCGAAACCGCGCACCGGCCCGCGCTCGCGGCGCGCGTCGGGCTCTCTTTTCCGACGGGGCTCGACTCCCGCGGAACGGACCTGCAGCTCGGCGGGATCCTCACCCGATCGTTCGACTCGTTCCGGATTCACGGCAACTTCCGATGGACGCGGCTCGGCGACACCATTCCGACGGAGCGGTCGGACCGCGTCGAGGGCGGGATCGCGGTCGATTTCCTGGCGAGCGGTCCCGGCCGCACCGAGACGCTGATCCTCGCGGACGCGGTCGTGCGCTCGAGCCCGGTCATCACGGGCAACGCGATCGTGACCGTGGAGGTGGGCGCCCGCCACCGCATCGGGGTCCAGACGATCGTCTTCGCCGGGATCGGCTCGGAGTTCTCGGACCAGCCGGATCGCCCGCGCGCCCTCTTCCGTGTCGGGATCTCGCACGTCTTCTAGGCCGTGCCCGTCTTGACCTTCCGGGTTTTCGACTGCCACATCCACATCCAGCCGTGGGAGCAGCTCCACCCCGCGGCGCTCCGGACGATGATCCGGGGGCGATCCGACGCCGACCGGCTGGAGCGCATCCTCGCGGATCCGGCGGAGCTCCTGCGTCTCCTGGACGAGGAACGAATCGAGCGGGTCGCGCTCATCAACTACGTGGCTCCGGACGTCATGGGCTTCGACGAGTCGTCGAACGAGTGGGTTTCCCGCTACGTCGCGGGGCACACCGACCGGCTCGTCGCGGTGGGCTCGGTGCACCCCCGCCGGACGGAGGACGCCCGCGGCGATACGGCCCGGCTGTTCGAGAAGCTCGGGATCCGGATCCTGAAGATCCATCCGCCACACCAGGTCTTCGCGGCGAACGGCTACCTGGCGGGGGACGACGCGCTGGCCGACATCTACAGGACGGCCGAGGAACACGGGCGTCCGGTGATGATCCACACGGGGACCTCCATCTTCCCGGGCGCCCGGAACCGCTTCGCCGACCCGATGGCCGTCGACGACGTCGCGGTCGACTTCCCGAAGCTCCCGATCCTGCTCGCGCACGCGGGACGGCCGCTGTACATGGAGACCGCCGTCTTCCTCGCCCGCCGCCACGGCAACGTCCACCTCGAGCTGTCCGGCATCCCGCCGAAGAGACTTCTCGACTACCTTCCTCGCCTCGAAGAGATCTCCGGACGGTGTCTCTGGGGAACCGACTTCCCCAGCCCGGGGATCGCCTCCATGCGGAAGAACGTCGAGGACTTCCTGGCGCTGCCCCTCTCCGACGAGGCGAAGCGGCGGATCCTCTTCGACAACGGTGACGCCCTCGTCCGGTAGCCGCGTTCGGTAATAGCATCGGCGCGGTGAGGATCCTGGTCGTCGGCGCGGGGGTCATGGGCCGCGGCATCGCCGGACTCTGTGCGCTCTCGGGGCACGAGACCCTCGTCTTCGACGCCGACCCCGAGGCCCAGCGCCACGTGCGCGGATCGGTCGAGGCATCCTGGGCCCGCGCCGTCGAGAAGGGAAAGGCGACGGCCGACTCGGTCGAGCGCGCCCGCCATCTCCTCAAGGTCGCGTCGCGGCTGCGCGACGGCGCGGACGTCGACTTCGTCGTGGAGGCCGTGCCGGAAGCGCTCGAGCTGAAGCGCCTGGTGTTCGAGGAGCTCGACGACCACTGCCCGGACCGAACCATACTCGCCTCGAATACCTCTTCCCTTTCGATCACGCGGATCGCGCGCTCGACCGGCCGGCGGGACCGCGTGGTCGGCCTCCACTTCTTCAACCCGGTCGCGGCGATGCCGCTCGTCGAGGTCATCCGCGGCGAGGACACCTCGGACGCGACCGAGCAGCGGTCGCTCGACTTCGTTGTGTCGCTCGGCAAGGAGGCGGTCCGGGTCCGAGACTCGCCGGGTTTTGCGACCTCGCGACTCGGCGTCGCACTCGGGCTCGAGGCGATGCGGATGGTCGGCGAGGGGGTCGCGCGGGCCGAAGACATCGACCGCGCCATGGAGCTGGGATACGGACACCGGATGGGGCCGCTGAAGACGAGCGACCTGGTCGGGCTGGACGTCCGCCTGGCGATCGCCGAGACGCTGGCGACGGAGCTGTCCGACGAGCGCTTCTCGCCCCCCGAGATCCTGAAGAAGTTGGTCGCCGAGGGGAAGACGGGCCGGAAGTCGGGCGAGGGGTTCTACCGCTGGGAGGGGAACGAGCCGATCCCGTCCCCGAAGCGGGGTCGTACATGAGCCACCGGGGCAGCACCCTCCCGCTCGGGATCGTTCTCCTCCTCATGGGACTCTTCTTCGTGCTCTCCCGGTCGTTCCACTGGACGGGACCCGGCGCGACCCTTCTCCTGATCGGAGCGATCTTTCTCGCGCTGTCGGCGGCCCGCGGGTTCCGTGGACCGCTCCTGCCCGGAGCGATCCTCCTCGGGCTCGGGCTCGCGTTCCTCCTGCAGCGGCAGCTGGAGCCGGTCTTTCCGCGGTGGGCGGCGATCCTCCTCGGGCTGGGGGCGGGATTTCTTCTCGTCGCCGCGATCGATCGGGCCGGCGGCCGCGATCGCCGCCCGTCGCCCCTCCTGCCCGGCGTCGTCCTGGTCCTGCTGGCGGGTCTGGGAGCTCTCTCGCGGAGAACGCCGGTCTTGGAGGTCCTCGCCGGGGTGCGGGACCTCTGGCCGTGGGCGCTCGTCGTTGCCGGAGCGCTGATCGTGGGGCAGGCGCTCTGGAGACGTAAAACGTAAAACGGAAAACGCCGAGGTCCGTTTGACGCTTAACGTTTAACGTTTCACGACAGATCCAGCAGCTTCGGCACCGGCGGCCGCGCCGCGCCCGGCGGGCGGGCGGTCTCCCGGGAGACCGAGAGGAGCCGGGCGGTCAGCAGGAGCATCGCGACCGCCGCGACGAGGAGTGCCCCGAAGAATCCGGTCGAGAGACGGTGGTACCGCTCGAGCAGGAGTCGCGACGGGTCCGCCGCCGGCAGGTTGTCGATCAACCCCGGCGCTTCCCGGCGGATCCGATCCATCGGGGGGATCAGCAGCTGTCCGATGACGAGCGCCGCGAAGAAACCGGCGACGGGCAACCGGGTCAGGAGGCTCCGGGTGAGACGCGGCACGTCGCGGGTCAGCCACCAGGAGGTGGCGAAGAGGACTCCGAAGGCGATCTCGGCCAGCAGGCACGTCCCGGAGAGGACGGGCGAGACGAGCGACGCCGCGAGGTCCCGGGTCGGCAGGACGCGGAAGACCGCGGGAGCAACGACCGCGCCGAAGAAGAGAGGCGGGCCGAGCGCCAAGGCGAGCGCCGCGAGGTGGAGCGCGAGGATCGGGGATTCGAGGCGGTTAGCTCGCATACTCGGCGCGGACCGCCGGGATCCTGCCTGCCTCCGCGCCGCGATCGAGGAGGAGTTGCACCGCCCGGCGGCCCTCCGGGCCGTAACCCCGGGTCCACTCGTTGACGTACATCCCGACGAACCGGTCGGCCCGCCGACGGTCGAGTCCGCGCGCGTACTGAAGGGCATGGTCGAGAGCGTCGTCCCGGTGCGAGAGCCCGTATTCGATGGAGCGGCCGAGGGCCCGGGAGATTCGGCCGATCTGCTCGCTCCCGAGGTCGCGCCGGACGACGTTGCCCCCGAGCGGCAGCGGGAGGCCGGTCTCCTCCTTCCACCAGCGGCCGAGGTCGACGATCTCGTGGAGCCCGTCGTCGCCGAACGTCAGCTGTCCCTCGTGGATCAGGAGCCCGGCCGCGGCGTCGCCCGCCGCCACCTGCTCCTGGATCCGGTCGAATGGGACCGCGACGGTCCTGGCGCCGGGCGCCCAGAGCGACAGCGCGAGCGCCGCAGTCGTCCAGGGACCCGGGGAAGCGACGACGACTCGCCCCGACGCGATGTCCTCGCGGCCGATCGGATCCCGAGCCACCACGACCGGACCGTACCCGTCGCCGAACGAGGCGCCGTGCGGCAGGAGCACGTAGCGGTCGGCGATGTGGGCGTAGGCGTGGAAGGAGACGGCGGTGACGTCGAGCTCGCCTGCCATCGCGCGCCGGTTCAGCGACTCGATGTCGGAGAGCTCGTGGTGGAACGAGAGGCCCTCGGTGTCGACCGCGCCGTGCGCGAGACCGTAGAACATGAAAGCGTCGTCGGAGTCGGGACTGTGCGCGAGGGTGATCTCAGTCACCGGAGGATTCTAGTTGCGGGGAGGTGCTCGGTTCTCCGTTCTCGGTTCTCACCTTCCGGTGCCAGCGGAGAACTGACCGCTGAGAACTCCTCCGCCGCTTGACACCGGAGAGGAAGGGGCAGGAGAATGAGCCCAACGAGAACCCCTCGAAACCGAAATACTTGTTGTATCCGAAGGAGAAACTTCTAAAATCAAATCGCCGGACGGGTTGCGGCCCATCCGGCGATCGAGGACGCATGACCTATCAATCGTTCGGCAGCGACAGACTGAAGGCGACACGCCCCTCTC
>JBKPMI010000203.1:0-7053 GCA_046732075.1 Acidobacteriota bacterium
GCCTATCGCCGGCTCCGGCAGCGCGAACGGCACCGCCCGCCCGGAGGGGAGGTGGAACGTTCCCCGCGTCATGCGCTCGGCCGTGGCGCGGAGGACGGCGTCGCGCGCGCCCAGCCGCTCCAGGCTCGGGACCGCGTCGGCCGAGAGGAACTCGCCGCACACCTTGGGACGCGGGAACGAGTCCTTGTCGAGGAGCAGGACCTTCCGCCCGCAGCCGGCGAGGAGGGTCGCGGCCGCCGAGCCGGCCGGACCGGCACCGACGACCACCGCGTCGGCGGTCTCGGTCACGCCCCCGGAGCCGAGACGAGAAATCGGAAGGGGAAGACCCGGTCGACGCGCGCACCCGCTACCGAGCCCGCGATCGAGCGCGCTTCCTCCGGGGTGTAGGCCTGCTTGACCGACGCCACCCCGTCGGACACCGAGATCGGCGTCCGGAAGAGGAGCCGCCCGGCGACCGAGATCACCGCCAGCGGCAGGACGTGGCGGCGCAGGTCGAGAAGGGCGAAGCCGTGTCTCGCGACGCGCGCAAAAGACTCCAGCATCCGGGCGTTCTCCTCCGGCGAGAAGTGGTGGAAGAAGAGCGTCGAAACGATCCAGTCCACCGACTTTTCCGGGAAGGGAAGGGCGAACGCGTCCGCGCACAGCGCGGGAAAGCGATCGCCCGCCCGGCGCCGGCCGGCGGCAAGGTGGCGCCACTGGAGATCGGCCGCGAAGACGCGCGCGGGTCGTCCGGCCCGCGCGAGGTGCAGCGCGAGCCGGCGTGAAACGTCCGCGCCTCCGGCTCCGACGTCCAGGAGAACCGGACGCTCCACGCCCTCGCGGCGCATCTCCTGGACCAGGAACCCGGCCAGCGCCCGCGCGCTGCCCCACCAGCGGTTGACGAGCGACAGGTCTTCGAGCGAGCGCGACATCTCCTCCCAGGAGATCGCGGGGTCGTCGAGTATTTCCTCGGAGGGACGCCGCGGCGGGACGAGCAGGCTCACGCCTGCGACATCACCAGGGCGCTGTTCTTCGAACCGAAACCGATGCAGTTGCAGAGCGCGTGCTCGAAGGACGTCGGGCGCGATTCGTTGGCGACGTAGTCGAGGTCGCACTCGGAGTCCGGCGCCTTCAGGTTGATCGTGGGCGGCAGGAACGAGTCGCGCATTCCGAGAAGCGTGGCCGCGACGCCGGCCGCCCCGCAGGCGCCTTGCGGGTGCCCGATCATCGACTTGATCGACGACCCCGGCAGCCGGTCCGCCGACCGTCCGAACGCGCGGCGCACCGCGCGGGTCTCGACGCGGTCGTTCAGGGCCGTCGACGTGCCGTGATACGCGAGGTAACCGATCGCGTCCGGCGGAAGACCGGCCTCGCCCAGGGCGAGCTCCATGGCGCGGGCGGGCTCCTCCCCGGTCTCGTCCAGGCGGACGCGGTGGTGCGCGTCGCAGGTCGCGCCGTAGCCGCGAATCTCGCCGTAAATGCGGGCGCCGCGCGCCAGCGCGTGCTCGCGTTCTTCGACCACGAACATCCACGCCCCCTCGCCGAGCACGAAACCGTCCCGGTCCACCGAGAAGGGGCGCGAAGCGAGCGACGGCTCGCGCTCCCACGCCGTCGACACGATGCGCATCATCACGAAACCTTCCATGATCCCCCGCACGACGGTGGCGTCCGCGCCGCCGACCAGGAGCACCTCCCCGCCCGTGCCGTATTTGATCGCGTGGAACGCGTAGCCGAGCGCGTCGGTGGAGGAGGCGCAACCCGTCGACACGACGTGGGACAGCCCCCGCAGGCCGAACTGCATCGAGATCTCGGACGACAACGTTCCGATCGTCCCGGACGGGATCGCGTAGATCGAGGCCTTCCTGGTCTGGTTCGTGTAGTAGAGGTGGTACATCCGCTCCGTGAACTCGATCGCGCCGCCGCCGGTCCCGAGAACGACGCCCATCCCGCGACGCTCCTCCATCGAGAGACGGTCGGCGTCGATTCCCGCGTCCTCGAGGGCCTCGGAGGACGCGGCGATGGCCATCGGAACCACGCGCGAGACGTGACGGATGTCCTTCGAGCTGACCCAGGCGGTCGGCTCGAAACCCTTGAGCTCGCCGGCGATCGTGACGGGCAGCCCCTCCGGATCGAAGAGGGAAATCCGGTCGACGCCGCTCTCTCCGCGGCGGAGGGCCGCGGCAAACTCCTCCCGTCCGTTCCCGTTCGGGGACAGGCATCCGATCCCGGTGATGACGACTCGGCGATCCGGCACGGCGGGGATCTTACTTGCACGGTCCGTGCACGACTTGCGCCTTAGAAAAAACTAAATCCGTCCCGTTTTCGTGTCGCGCTCCCGGCTACCGGCTACCGGCTACCGGCTACCGGCTACCGGCTCCCGTCTACGGCGGCGCATGCCGGGCGAGCCACCGGTCGAGGACACGGAGCAACGTCAACGGAACGAATTTCACGAGGGCGTCGGCGTGGAGCGAGCCCGGCAGGTCGAAGTGAACGTATTCGACGGGCGGGGCCGCCGCCTCCGCGAGCAGGCGACCGTGCGACGGGTCGACCAGCCAGTCCCCCTTCGCGGTGACGATCAGCTTCGGCATCGTCAGCTTCGCGATCGCTTCGGTGACCGGCGACCTCGGACCGCGCCGCCGCCGGATTGCGATCCGCGGCATCCGCAGCGCGTGGCGGAGCCGAAGCTGGCGCATCGCGTCGCGAGACAACGGGCGCGGCTTCAGAGCGCGCACGTCGGCGGGCGAGGAGATCATCACCAGCCCCCGGCAATGGAGGCGGGGGTGGAGGGCCAGCGTTTCGGCGGCGATCGATCCCCCCATCGATAGCCCGATCACCGCGAAGCGATGGTACGGCCGGCCGTTTCCGACGAGATCCTCCACGACCGCCGTCAAGTCCATCGTCTCGGCGTCGCCGAAGGCGTACGAGCCGCCGCTGCCGCCGTGCCCCCGGAAGTCGAGCGCGGCGACGTCGTATCCCCGGCGTGTGAAGTGCGTCGCGAGGTAAAGGTTTTCGCGGGCGAGGCGGCGCCTCCAGAAGCCGGGCGCGAGGACGAGGAGCTCCCGGGAAGGACGCCGCCACAGCGTGTAGGCGATCGGGACGCCGTCGGCGGCCTCGACGCGGCGTTCCAGCACGTCGACGCCGCGGCGCTCCCGCCGGGCCGCGAACCGGGCGCGCTTCTCTTTCCTCAGCGCTCGAGAAGCACGCATGTCACGGCCGATCCGGCGGGCAGCGGGCTGCCACCGGCGGGCATTCGGATGAGCGAATTGGCGCGGGCGTGCGTCCGAAGATCGTGGCTGCCCCGGCTTTCGAGCGGCTCCGCGAGTCGTCCACGGTTACCTTCCGACAGCACGGCATCCCGGTAGGTCTCGCGGGGGCCCGCCGCCGGAAGGCCCCGGGTCAAAGTCGCCGGGACCTCGCGGGGACCTGCCTCGGCCGCCCCCTCGAACCGGTCGAGCGCCCGGAGCACGAACAGGTGAAAGCACGCCGATGCCGAGACCGGGTTGCCGGGCAGGCCGAACCAGAAAGAGTCCCCGCGCCGCGCGAACGCGATCGGCTTTCCGGGGCGCACCGAGACGCGGTGGAACAGGATCTCCCAGCCCGCGCGTTGCGCCGCGGGAGGCAGCAGGTCGAGGTCGCCGGCCGAGACGCCGCCGCTCGTGACGAGGAAGTCGACGCCATCGCCCGGTTCGGAGAAGAGCCGGTCGACCGCGCCGACTTCGTCCGCGACCCGCTCGTGCAGGACGGGCCGCCAGCCGCGTGAGCGACCGAGCGCGGCGAGCATCGGGCCGTTGGAGTCGCGGAGCGCCCCCTCCCGCGGAGTCTCGCTGGCGGCGACGAGCTCGTTGCCCGTGGTCGCAATGGCGATCCGGGGTTGCTTCCCGACGAAAATTGGATCCGCGCCGGCGAGCGCGGCGAGCGCGACTCCGCCGGGGTCGAGCCTCTCGCCCGCTTCGAGGAGCACGGTCCCGCGCGCGACGCTCTCTCCGCGGCGCCGGATGTGAGCGCCGGAGTCCGGCTCGCGGTCGAATCGAACCCGTCCCCCTTCGCGCCGGCTCTCCTCGACCGGGACGACGGCATCCGCGCCGGCGGGCAGCGGCGCGCCGGTCATGACCCGGACGGCCTCTCCGGCTCCGAGCGCCGCCGGAACCGGGTCGCCCGCGGCGACGAGGCCGGTCCGCTCGCGTCGACCGACGCCGTCCGCCGCGTCTGCGGTCCGCACGGCGTAGCCGTCCATCGCGGACGTGTCGAACGGCGGCCAGTCGAGGTCGGCCACCACGTCGCGGCGGACGACCCGGCCGAGTGCGTCCGCGAGCGGGACGTTCTCCGCGGAGGACGGGTGAATGGCGGCGTCGATCGACTCCCAGGCCTGCCGGACCGTGTACACCCGCGGGATTGTAGATGCCGGTCGGGCGGAAAGCCGCCGGGTTCGGGTACCATGGTCGGAAACCCGGAAATGGAAAAAAAGTTCGAGTACCGGGGGGACCTCGGCGTCACCCCTCTGCCCGAGATCCTCGCGACGATCGGTCGATATCGGGTTCCGGGAATGCTCGAACTCTCGAGCGGAACCCGGGCGCGGTGCGTCTACTTCGATGGGGGCACGGTCATCTTCGCGAGCTCGGCGGAGCCGGAGGTGCGGCTCGGGACGTTCCTGATCCGACAGGGCGCCCTCCCGGAAGACGCGGTCTCGAGCGCCGAGGAGCGCCTGGCCGGCGACAGCGTGCGGCTCGGCCAGGTCCTGCTGCGGCTCGAGCTCGTCGATCGGCCGACTCTGAAAGCCGCGGTAGCCGACCAGGTCCGCGCGATCCTCTGGGGCGCCTTCGAGTGGGACCGCGGGGAGGCGGTGTTCGAAATCGGCCCCCGGCACGACGGCCACGCCGTCCGGCTCGACCTCTCCATCGCGCAGCTCACCGTGGAGGGGGTCCGGCGCACGCAGTCGGTGCGCCGTTTCGTCGATCGGCTGGGTTCCGGCCAGTCCGTGCTGGAACGGACCGGCACCCCGGCCCCGGCGGATCTGTTCGGGGCGGAAGAAGCCCGCCTGCTCGACCTCGTCGACGGCCGGACTCCGCTGAAAGTCCTCTGCCAGAGCGGACCCGGGAGCGAGAAAGAGAACGCCCGCACGCTCTATGCGTTCTTCTGCCTCGATCTCGTCCGCTCCCGCGAGCCTGCCGGCGTCCGGAAGCTACAATGGAAAACGGATGGCGGAGCGCTCGCCCAGGGCGAATAACCGGTAGCGGCCGAGCGGTCCGTCTCTTCGCCATGCCGATCTACGAATACGTCTGCCAGAGCTGCCAGAAGAAGACCGAGGCGATCCAGCGCGTCGGAGAGCGGCCGCTCAAGATCTGCCCGCACTGCGGGGGGAAGCTGAAGAAAGCGTTCTCCGCGCCGGCCATCCAGTTCAAGGGGAGCGGCTGGTACGTCACGGACTACGCCGGAGCCCGCGGGGAGCAGAAGTCGAAGGAAGCGGCGGCCGACTCCAAGGAAGGCGTCGAGAAAGCCGAGAAAGCGGAGAAAGCCGAGAAGCCGGAGAAGGGGAAGAAAGAGAAGGAGAAGAAGAAGTCGAAAGCTCCCGGCTGAGAACTGACGGCTATTTCAGATCCAGCCCCCGCAGATACTCCCGGAAATCTCCCCCCAGATCCTCCCGCTTCAGCGCGAACTCGACGGTCGCCTTCAGGAATCCGAGCTTGTCCCCGGCGTCGTAGCGCTTCCCCTCGAAGAGGCAGCCGTCGATGGGCTGCCGTCCGAGCAGGGTCTGGAGCGCCGACGTGAGCTGGATCTCGCCGCCCACGTCGGACTGCGTCGCCTCCAGGATCTCGAAGATCTCGGGGGGCAGGATGTAACGGCCGATGATCGCGAGGTTCGACGGCGCTTTCTCGGGCGCCGGCTTCTCGACCATCCCGGTGATCCGGAAAGCCCCGTCGCTCTCGCGCTCGCCTGCGACGATCCCGTACTGCCGCGTCTCGGAGGGCGCGACCTCCTGGATCGCGATCACCGGGTTTCCGCGCCTCTCGCGCATCCGCATCATCTGGCCGATGCAGGGCTCGGCCGAGTCCACGATGTCGTCCCCGAGGAGCACTGCGAACGGCTCGTTTCCGACGAGGTCCTTTGCCTGGAGGATCGCGTGGCCCAGGCCGAGCGCCGTCTTCTGGCGGACGTAGGCGACCGGGATCATGTCGGAGATCCCGCGAACGATCGCGAGCAGGTCGTCCTTGCCGCGCTCCTCCAGCATCTTTTCGAGCTCGAACGACGTGTCGAAGTGGTCCTCGATCGCGATCTTGCCCCGCCCGGTCACGATCACGATGCGCTCGATGCCCGCGGCCTTGGCCTCTTCCACGACGTACTGGACGAGCGGCCGATCGACCAGCGGCAGCATCTCCTTGGGCTGCGCCTTCGTCGCCGGAAGGAAGCGGGTGCCCAGGCCCGCCGCCGGGAAGACCGCCACCTTGACGGGTTGCACGGGCGCGATGGTAACCCGGGCGGGACATGGGACACGGGACGCGGGACACGAAGGAGGCCGCTACAATTGTTTTCGAAATGAGCGACGAAGCTTTCTTCCGTGACTTGGCGGCCGAGCTCGAGGCGCGCGGCCGGGTCGCGCTCGCGACCGTGGTCGAGACGCGGGGTTCCGGGCCGTCGCGCGTGGGACGCCGATTCCTCGTCTTCGACGACGGGACCTTCCGGGGCACGATCGGCGGCGGGCCCTTCGAGGCCCTCGTCATCGCCGACGCGGCCGCGCTCTTCCGCGACGACGGTCCGCCGCGCTTCCTCAAGTGGTACGACTTCTTCGAGCGCGAGATCGATTCCGGCGATCCGCGGGAGCCGACGAACATGATCTGCGGAGGATCGGCACGGGTCTCCGTCGAGCTCCTGAAGGCAGCCCCCTCGCTCGTCATCCTGGGCGGGGGTCACGTTGGCCTGGCGCTTGCTCGTCTGGGGCTCGTCCTTGGCTACGACGTTCTCGTCGGCGACGACCGCGAAGAGTACGCGCGGCCGGACCGGTTCCCCCCCGGCATGAGAGCCGTTCACACCAACCGCGACTACGAGCTCCCGCCCGGCGCGCTTCGTCCCGGCCGGGAT
>JBKPMI010000204.1:0-12948 GCA_046732075.1 Acidobacteriota bacterium
CGCGCCCGGTGTCGTCTTCGCGGCGAGCAAGAGCTCCGTAACCCCAGGTGCCCGCCACGGCAATCGCAACCGCCACGCCCACCCACATGGCTTTTTTCATTGGCGAAAAACCGGTCCGGGACATATTACCGCCGTTTTGCGGCCTGTCCCGATTGGAGGACAGCGGCGGACTCGACCATTCGCATTCCTCCGGGTATCGGTCTTGCTACTTCATAGTCGTTTCTCGCAAGGAGTGTGAGCCTTGGTGACTGAGCAATCCAACGCCGGAGGCGCCCCCGACCGCGCCCGGCGGGTTTTCGTAATCGAGGATGACGGCAGCTACCGCTGGGTCCTCCGGCGTCTCCTCGAAAGCGCGTTCGGCGAAGACGTATCCGTGGAGGAATTCTCGAGCGGCGAGGCGGGGCTGGAGCGGGCGGCGGCGGATCCTCCGCCGGACCTGGTTCTTCTGGACTTGAACCTTCCGGGAATTGACGGCTTCGGGGTCCTCCGCAGCCTGCGCGCCGAGGAACGGACGCGGAAGGTGCCGGTCATCGTGGTGTCCAGCTCGCAGGAAGAGCGTGACGTCCAACGCGCCTACGAGTGCGGTGCGAACTCGTTCGTCTCGAAATCCGACTCGCCCGAGCGGACGCTCCAGCGGCTGCGCCTGCTGCCGGTCTACTGGCTGGAGCTCAACCGGCTGCCGGAGCGAAACTCCGAGAAGTCCGCCTCCGCTACCTAGCCTCCGAGCGCCCGCTCGATCTCGTCCAGCACCTCTTCGGCCCGGCCCGCGATCGCGAGATCGAACCGCGGCGTCGCGTCGGTCGCCTCGGGATTGATCTCGATCGTGTACGCGCCCCGCCGCCTGGCCTCGTCCGCGAGGCCGGCCGCGGGATAGACGACGGCCGAAGTCCCGACGACCAGGCAGACGTCGCAGTCGAGAGCGGCGAGAGATTCCTCGAGCACGGAAGGATCGATGGCCTCGCCGAACCACACCACGCCGGGCCGCGCGAGGCCGCCGCAGTGCGGACACGGCGGCGGGATCGCCGGGAGCGGCGTCGTGTCATCGCGCCAGCGCGCGGGCGACGCACCGCAACTCCGCCAGCAGGAGAGCTCCCAGATGGAGCCGTGGAATCGCACGACGTTGCGGGTGCCCGCGCGCTCGTGGAGACCGTCGACGTTCTGCGTGACGAGCGTGAACTTCGGATAGTGGTGGCTCCACGCGGCGAGGACCTCGTGCGCGCGGTTGGGCTCGCACGCCGCGATCCGGTTCCGCCTCCACTCGTACCACTCCCACACGAGCCGCGGATTGCGCGAGAACGCCTCGGCCGTGGCGAGCTCCTCGACGCGGAAGTTGGACCACAGTCCATCCGCTGACCGAAAGGTGGGAACGCCGCTCGCCGCCGACACGCCCGCGCCCGTCACCACCGTGACGCGCCTCGCGGCCCGGAGCCGCTCGGATGCGCGATCGATTTCCGCCGTCACGGCGGAGAAGCGGACAGGGTCGTCAGTCGCAGTAGCGTTGAACGGTCTCGAGAAGCGTCTGGACCGGGATCGGTTTCTGGACGTAGCCGTCGGCTTCGAGCCAGGCGGCATGGCGCGGGCTGTCTTCCATTCCGGAGATGACGATGACCGGGATCCCGGAAAGGTCGCGATCCTGTCTCTGGGCGTACCGGAACTCCCAGCCCGTCATGATCGGCATCATGAGGTCGAGCAGGATGACCGCCGGCGAAAAACCGCCCCGCAGCCGGCCGAGCGCCTCCAGTCCGTGCCGCGCCCGCTCGACCGTGTAGCCCTCGGACTCGAGGAAGGTTGCGAGCGACTTCAGGAGATCCGGGTCGTCCTCGACCAGGAGGACCGCCCGGCTCATGGGAAGCTCGGCCCGCGGCGGAAAGACACGAATCCCCTCCCGGAACGAGCCATGCCTCGGTGGCGTGCAAGACCGCTGCCCGCCGCGGGACTGTCCGTCCCGCGGGACACCCCTCCGGAAAGGACCGGCCGGTCGGCGCCCGCCGTCATAGACTCCGCGGCAGACTTTTTCGTCCCAATCGAGCTGCGGTTTTTCCGGTGGGGGCGCGTGCTCTCTTCGATGCCGGGCTTCGGGGCGAACGCGGGTGCCGCGCACTCAAAGGAGGATTCATGATTCGACGGTTCCGTCTGGCACTCTGGATCATCCCCGCTCTCCTGCTCTCGTCCGTCCCGGTCGCGCGCGCGCAGGCGGGCGGCTCCGCGATGAAGGAACCCGGGCACGCGATCATCCGGATCTATCGCATTGCGAGCGGCAAGCAACTCGACTTCCTCAAGTGGATGGCGGAAAACGACGCGATCGCCAAGGAAGCCGGCGTTCCGGCTACGGTTCTCTACGCGCACACCGACGGCGACGGCTGGGACTATCTCGACATCGCTCCCAACCTGACCGAGGCGCAGCAGGCGAAGGTCGATGACGTCACGAAGAAGCACGGCCGCAAGGTCGGCTTCCCGGCGAGCCTCGAGTTCCGCACGTTCGTGGCCTCGCACACCGACACCTTCGTGATCGGACCGATGACGGCGGCCGACCTGGTGGCAGCCGCGAAGTAGTTCTCAGTTCTCCACTCTCGTCGGCGGAGTCGGGGGTCCCCCCCGATTCCGCCTTTTTTCGTCCCGCCTCCCGCCGAACCGCTCACCTCTCCCGCTTTCCTCCGACCACCCTCCTACGACCTGAGTGGGATACGACCAGTGTCCAATTTTTTTTCCCGAACCCGGCTGCTAACTTCACTCATCCGATCAATCGAGAGGTTGGACACAGCCGGCAGGCGGCGGCGGATGTGTCGGAACAAAGAAGCCGCAGGATGCGAACTGTGCCCGCGAGGCACGAAGGAGTTGAGGAAATGCGCACTTGGTTCCGACTCGTGGCCGGGGTGACTTTCGCGCTCGCGACCGCAGCCGGAGCTCTTGCCGGGAACGGAAATTCTCCGCAGGCGTTCCGCGTCCTGGACAAGCACAACAAGCTCGTCGGGTACTCGCTCTCGGACAACCTGGTCGCGCGGCAGATCAACGGCGTCTGGGTCACGTTCTACGCGCAGCCGGCGTCCGGCATCTTCGACGCGCGCGCCATCTACGTGTATTACACGACGACGGACTGCAGCGGACCGCGCTACGTCACGCACTACTCCAACTTTTCGGAGGGCACCCGGGTCGGCCCGACGCTTTACTACCCGACCGACGCCCAGGTCCTGACGCCGCGCTCGACGCGGGTGCTTTCGGCCAGCGGCGAGGAGGGCCTTTGCAGCCAGACCCCCGAGGTCGCCGGAGTGTTCGGGGTCGCCGCCACGGTGGAGATCGACTCGTTCGGCCTGGAGCCGCCCTTCAAAGCCACACAGTAAGAGGTTCGAACGGAGGAGGAGGCAGCCGCCCGCCCGGGCGGCTGCCTTTTTTGTATCGCTACTTGATGACCTCGACGTTCGGATCGAGGACGATCCCGTCCACGGTGACCTTGTAGTCGTAGAGGCCGGGCGGTGCGTTCGACGGCAGGAGCGCCCCGCAGAACTGGCCGCCGGGGCACGTCAGGTCGGGGAAGGGATTCGTCTTCTTGAACTCGACCTTGAGCACCAGACCATCGGTCACCCAGACGACGATCTCCGCCTTTTGCTTGACCTGCACCTTGCTCGGAGTCACCTGGAGTGAGGTCCCCTTCTTGACCACCTTGACGACCTTCACTTTCGTCGTGGGGTCGGCGGTGGGGGTCGTCGTGGCGCCCTGCCCCAGGCTCGGAACGAGAAGCGACGCCGCGACCACGAAAGTCCAGAACCGGAGTCCACCGGGAAGAAGAGTCTTGGGCATGTTCTTTCTCCTCTGTTACGCGCGAGTCTATCGTTCATGCATCCGGCGTCACGCGCGGCTCTTCGCCGCCGCGATCGCTTCGGCAAAGTCCGGCCGGCCCCGAAGGCTCTTGAGCTCCGGCTCCCGCTCGATCTGGGACGCGCCGGCGCCGGCCTTCACGGCCTTGCGGATCCACTCGATCGCTTCGTCGCTCCCGCCTCCGATCTCCGAGATGATCGCCGCGTAGAGCAGGTGATCCGGGTTGGCCGGCTCGATCTGGAGCGCGCGCTCGACGTGACGGCGCGCCGGATCCTTCCGGCCGAGCTTGGCATCACAGATGGCCAGGGTGGCGTGGGCCGTGGCGTTGTCCGGGTTGAGCGCCAGCTCCCTCTCGGCGAGGCCGGCGGCCTTCTCGTACGCCTCCGGAGCGCGGCTCGCGAGCTCCGGCGTCCAGCGGTAGGCGTCGCCGAGGTTCGCCCAGTAGAGATATTTGCCCGGAGTGAGCTTCACCGCCTGCTCGAACGCGGCGGCCGCCTGACGGTAGTTGCCCACGTAATACTCGAGGTTCCCGAGGTTCGTATACGCGCCGTCGCTCGGGTTCACGCGGATCGAGCTCTGGTACACGGTCCGCGCCTCGGCAAACCGATCGAGCTTGAAAAGCGTGGCCCCGAGGTTGTTGTAAAGGCGCACGCTGTCGGGGCGGAGACGGATGGCCTGCCGGAACATCGGCACGGCGTCGGTATAGCGGCCGCCCAGGTAATAGAAGACGGCGAGCTGGTTGTAGACCGCCCAGTAGCCCGGCTGCAGCGCGAGTGCGCGGCGGTACGTGGCCTCGGCGCGGGGATCTCCCGTCGAGCGGTAGGCCGAAGCGAGCCCGAGCAGAGCGTCCACCGACGACGGCTGCACGGCGAGAGCGCGTTCGAACTCCTTCGCCGCCTCCGACGACTTGCCCGTGACTTCCAGGACCTGGCCGAGGGTCGTCGACACCTCCGGCAGCCGGTCGTCGATCTTCCGCGCGGCTTCGCAGGCTGCGATCGCGCGGTCCGCGGCCGCCGGATCGCGCGTGATTTCGAACTGGTTCAGGTACGCGCGCCCGAGCGCCGCCAGGATCAGCGGCGAGCCCGGGTTCTTTCGATCGAGGTCCGTCAGGATCTTCACCGCGGTCGCGACCGACTCCGGCACGTCGTAGCGACGGAGCGCTCCGATCGCTTTCAGGTAGCCCTCCTGGGCGGCGCTATCGAGGAGAGCGTTTGGCGCCCGGCCGCTCCGCTCCGCCACCCGCTTCGCGCCCAGCCAGGAAATGACGCTTTCGGCCAGCCGGTCCTGCGCCCCGAAGATGTCGGAGGCGCGCGTCGTGACCTCTTCGCCGCCGACGTGCACACCGTCCGGCGCGCGCACCAGCGAGCAGGTGATGCGGAGCTGATCGCCGGCCCGCTGGACGGCGCCCGCGAGGATGAGGCTCGCGCCCGTCGCGCGGGCCACGCGCTCCAGGTCCTTCTCCCCGGCCGAGAACTCGCTCGTCGCGCGGGGCGTGACGACCTGGAGGCCCGGCACCTGTGCGAGACGGGCACTCATCGTCTCCGCAAACGCGTCTCCCAGGAGCTGTCCGTCCGGCTGGCCGCTGAAGTCCTTGAACGGAAGCACCGCGAGAAAGCGCACGCCGGGCCGCGCAGGAGCGGCCGGCGGGGCGGGTTGGGCGCGGGACCAGAGGACGACCGCGACGACGGCGACCACGACCGCGCCGACGATGGCGCCGATCGCGGCGAGCGGCGCGTTCGACAGCCGGCCCCGCGGAGCGGGAGGCGCGGGGAGCACGGGGAGCGGAACCGGCGGGGGCGCTTCCCGGCGTCCCTCGCGCGCGTGGTCGATCTCGATCCCCGCGTCCCCGATGTCGCGGAGCCGTCGGTTCGGGTCTTTCTCGAGCGACCGCCGGAGGAGCTCCCGGATGCGGGGCGGCGTGTCCGGCGGGAGGCGGTCCCACCGCGGCTCCGCCGTCAGGATCGCCGCGAGGACGTCGGACGGAGTCTCCCCTCCGAAGATCCGCCGCCCGGTCAGGAGCTCGTACAGCACGCAACCGAACGACCAGATGTCGGTGCGCTTGTCGACCGGCTTGCCCCGGGCCTGCTCGGGGCTCATGAACTCGGCCGTGCCGAGGATGACACCCGGCTGCGTGCCCTCGCT
This sequence comes from Acidobacteriota bacterium, assembly GCA_046732075.1. Classification (GTDB taxonomy): domain Bacteria; phylum Acidobacteriota; class Thermoanaerobaculia; order UBA5066; family Gp7-AA6; genus Gp7-AA6. The sequence continues at coordinate 5,956 of JBKPMI010000204.1, forward strand.
GACGAGCGTGGGCGACAGAGAGAGGTCCGGCTCCGAGCCGGTCGACTTCGCGTCGAACGCCTTCGCCAGACCGAGGTCGAGCACCTTGACGCGGCCGTTCGGCGTCACCTTGATGTTCGCCGGCTTGAGATCCCGGTGGATGATCCCGCGCTCGTGCGCGGCCTCGAGCGCCTCGGCGATCTGGCGCGCGATCTGGAGCGCCTCGTCGAGCGGCAGTGGCCCGTGGGAGAGCCTTTCCGAGAGCGTGTCTCCCGGAACGAGCTCCATCACGATGAAGCGAAGACCCTCGGACTCCTCGAGGCCGTAGATCGCGGCGATCGCGGGATGGTTCAGCGCCGCGAGCATCCGCGCCTCGCGCTCGAAGCGCGCGAGCCGCTCGGGGTCGCCGGCGAACGCCTCGGGCAGCGTCTTCAGCGCGACCTCGCGGCCGAGTCGCGTGTCGAAGGCGCGGTAGACCTCGCCCATGCCGCCCGAGCCGAGCGGACCCAGAATCGAATAAGCCCCGAACTTCGAGCCGGGCGCGAGAGCCATGAAAATCGCCGCGATTCTATGCGCGTCCGGGGGCCTGGCGCGCCGCTATCTTTCGCACTCCGAAGGTCTTAGAGCGAACGACAAGCCGACTTGACATCGTCGTCTCCTCCTGCGAGGATCGCCTTGGAAAGTGAGCTTGACATGGATTCCCACGTCAAGAATCGGATCAAGGAGTTTCGCGGTGAGCGCGGATGGACGCAGCAGGAGCTGGCGGAAAAGGTGGGCGTCTCGCGCCAGAGCATCAACTCGATCGAGCGGAACCGATACGTTCCGAGCCTTCCCCTCGCATTGACTTTCGCCCGCGTCTTCAGTTGCTCGACCGACGACCTGTTCACTCTGGAGAACGAATCATGAGCAAAGCCATCGACGAGCGGTTCCTCATGCATCGCCTGAAGTCCACGAGCATCGCCGGAGTCGTCGCCGGCACCCTGGCCATGGCCCTCTTCGCCTACCACTACTACGTCGATCACGTCTGGAGGTGGGACCTGCTTTCCGTCGGCATCACGATGGCCGCCGTCAAGTGGGCACTCATGCTCTGGTTTCGCTGGAAAGACTGAAAACAAGAAAGGGAGTTCGAACCATGTTTCTCAAGAATCGCGAATCCATGCGGCAGATCGGCCTCGCCTGCTTCGTCCTGGCCCAGGCCACGCACTTCCTCATCCGGCCGGCCTCCACCCCGGCGCGGGACCTCGTCGACGGGATATTCGGCCTGCTGCTCGGAATCTCGATCGGCCTCCTGCTGTTGAGTCTTCGGCGGCGCAGGGAATCCTCGGCGCCTCCGCCCGGCTCGATCTGCTAATGTCGCGGTCCGCTTCCGGGAACTCTTGAGGAGAGGTGACGACACCATGAAATCCAGGCTCTTCGCGCTCGCGCTTGCGCTCATCCTGTCCGCCCCGTTCGTCCGCGCCGCGGATCCCGCGACGGCGACCCCCCCGACCGGCGCCCAGCGATACGGCACGTGGGGCGTGGACGTCGCCGGGATGGACCGCGCGGTCAAGCCGGGCGACGACTTCTTCAAATACGTCAACGGCAAGTGGGCCGCGACGACGCAGATCCCGCCGGACAAGTCGACCTACGGAGCATTCGCGATCCTGAGCGATCTCTCGGAAGCCCGGGAGCGCGCCCTGCTCGAACGGTGGGCAGCGGACAAGACCCTGAAGCCCGGCTCGGACGAAGCGAAGGTGGCCGCGACCTACCGGACGTTCCTGGACGACGCCACGGCGGAGAAGCTCGATGCGAAGCCGATCCAGGCGCGGCTCGACACGATCCGGAAGGCGAAGTCGCGCGAGGACGTCGCCGCGATCATGGCGCAGTCCCAGTCGGATCTCGGCCGATCGTTCTTCGGCGCCAGCGTCGGCGACGACGCGAAGAATCCCGACAAGTACGCGCTCTATCTCTCGCAGTCGGGGCTCGGCCTCGCCGACCGCGAGTTCTACCTGAAGGACAACTACAAGCCGCAGAAGGAGCGTTACCAGAAGTACGTCGCGGACATGCTCCGCCTGATCGGCTGGGATGAGCCCGACAAGAACGCCGCGGACGTCGTGGCACTCGAGACGAAGATCGCCGACGCCCACTGGACCCGTGCCGACAGCCGGAACCGCGACAAGACCTACAACCCGACAACCCCCGTGGAGCTCGAGAAGAGCGCCGCCGGATTCCCGTGGAGCGTCTACTTCAAGGAGGCGGAGCTCGGAAATGCCAGCCGGGTGGTCCTGCGGCAGAACACGGCGTTCCCGAAGCTTGCGGCGATCTTTTCCGAGACGCCGGTCGAGACGTTGAAGGCGTGGGAGGCGTTCAGCGTCGCCGACGAGGCGGCTCCGCTCCTCTCGAAGCGATTCGTCGACGCGAACTGGGAGTTCCGCGCGAAGTTCTTGAACGGCGCCGAGGAGCAGCGTCCGCGCTGGAAACGCGCCGTCGACGCGACCGAGAACGCCATGGGCGAGGCGATCGGTAGAAGTTACGTGAAGGAGTACTTCCCGCCGGAGTCGAAGGCGAAGATGGAGAAGCTCGTCGCCGACCTTCTCGCCGCGATGAAGGGGCGCATCGAGAACCTCCAGTGGATGGGCCCCGAGACGAAGGCGCGGGCGCTCGAAAAGCTTGCGAAGTTCGGGGTCAAGATCGGCTACCCCACACAATGGCGCGACTACTCGGCCCTCGTGATCAAAGAGGGGGACATCGTCGGGAACGCCGAGCGGGCGGCGAAGTTCGAGTGGAACCGCGACGTGAACCGGATCGGCAAGCCGATCGAGCGGTGGGAGTGGGGAATGACGCCGCAGACGGTCAACGCCTACTACACCCCGGTCAAGAACGAGATCGTCTTCCCGGCCGCGATCCTCCAGCCGCCTTTCTTCGATCCGAACGCGGATCCCGCCGTGAACTACGGCGGAATCGGCGCCGTCATCGGCCACGAGATCACGCACGGATTCGACGACCAGGGAAGAAAGTCCGACGGCGGCGGAATGCTCCGCGACTGGTGGACGGCGGATGACGCCGCGAAGTTCGAGGCGCAGGCGACGAAGCTCGGCGCGCAGTACGAGGCCTACAAGTTCCCGCAGCTTCCGGACCAGCACATCATCGGGCGGCTGACGATGGGCGAGAACATCGGCGACCTGGGCGGCATCCTGCTCGCGCTCGACGCCTACAAGCGATCGCTGAACGGAAAGCCGGCGCCGGTGATCGACGGTTTCACCGGAGAGCAGCGCGTGTTCCTCGGCTGGGCGCAGGTCTGGCGCACGCTCCAGCGCGACGACCAGCTCCGCCAGATGCTCGCGACGAACCCGCACTCGCCCGGCGCCATCCGCGCTCTCGCGCCGCTCCGCAACGTCGACGCCTGGTACTCGGCGTTCGACGTGAAGGAGGGGGACGCGAACTACATCAAGCCGGAGGACCGCGTCCGGATCTGGTAGAACTCGAGCGTCGCTCGGAACTGCGAAGCGCTCCCGGGGTGCCCGGCGCCTCGGTCCAGGCGGACGACTCGTCCTGAGTCGATTGCATTAGGCCCACTGGCGCCCGCCGGATAACATCCCGACCCAGATTCGGGAGAGAAAAAGATGCGGCGCTCGACGCGGGCAGGACTGGCGGTGATTCTCACCAGCGTCTTTCTACCGTTGATCGCCCTCATGTTCACGGAGAGCATCGGCGGATCTCTCGTGATCCGAACGGGCTCGATCTCTCGAACGGCCACCTTTGAGCAGTTCCCCATCGGTCGCGATCCTCACCAGGAGCTCGGCGTCGTCCTCGTTCCCGTGGCTGCCGACACACTCGTTCTGGACAAGGACCTTCCGAAGGACGAGGCGGATCGAGTCGCCCGGGAGTTCTCCAGATTCCGAGGCAACGGCCCACAGACCAGAGGTGAGGTCTACGTTTTCAAAGGCTGGGTCGACGAGGCGCGAAAAGCGCTGCCTTACCGGTACATCGTCGCAGCCTCACTGACGCTGCTTCTCGTCGGGCTCCTGATCATCCTCCTGGGAGGCAGCCGTGAGACCGTTCCGGCGGCGCCGAAGGCCGCCGTTCTTTCCAGAGAAGAAGAGCCGGGCGAGGACGACTGATATCCGCGTCTCCCGACGTCACTCGACTCCTTCGGGGAACGCAATCCCCGGATCGAAGTCGACCGGTACGTCCGTCGAGGCGTCGAGCGCCGCGCGCAGGTCGGCCGGCATCGTGTCGTAGCGGGCGAACCACGCCTCCGCGCGCGCGCGGTCGCCGGTGGCCTCGATCTCCAGGAGCTCTTTCGTGAGCGCGGCGATCGCGTCGGGCATTGCCGCGTAATCGATCGCGTACCGGCCGGCGGCGTTGCGCGTGATCGCCTTCTTCTCGGTCAGGAAGTTGAACTCCATCATCTCCGCGCGGCCGTGGGCCTCCGCGGTCCCGAAGCGCACCGTGCGGAAGATGCTGCCGACGTACGACGAGTAGTACTCCTCGAGCCTCTCCTTCGGCAACGCGCCGTGGTCCACCAGCCACTTCAGGCCGAACATCCCGGTGACGTCGGCCTTCGCCTCCTCCAGTCCGGAGAAAGCGGGCCCGATCGCCTCCCGGATGTCGACCTGCTTTCCGTCGCGCCGTGCGTACGCCGGGCCGATGCCGTGCGCGATCTCGTGCATGAGGACGTCGGCCAGGCAACCCTCCGGCGAGGCCTTGGCCGCCTGCTCCGGGACCATCAGCTTCCGGGCGATCGGCAGGATCACGTACTCGACGCGGGCATCCTGGTAGTTCTTGAAGAAGATCTTCTTGCTGCCGACCTTCTCGTGGATGCGCGGGTCGTTCGGCAGGTTGTCGGCGACCGCCTGGTAGCCGTGGCGCAGGTCACCCGAGCGGTACGGCGTGTCCATCACCTCCATCGGCGTGGACTGCCCCTTCTTCGAAGGGCGGTCCGCCGCCGCGAGCGGCAGAGCATCCTGGATGTCCGGGACGTACTTCTGGAACACCGAGAGCTTCCGGCTCTCCTCCTCGTTGCGGACCAGCACCGCGGCGCCGTATGACGTCTTGATCCCGAGAAGGTTGTCGAGGTACGTCTCGTACGGCGCGAAGATGACGTCGAACTTCGGGTTCTGCAGCCGCATCCAGAGAAGGTCGCTCGGGTAGTAGTCGTCGGTCGTGAGCGCGGTCGCCCGCGACCGCAGAAACGCCGCGAAGGCCTTATCGTCGCTGGACGCGGCCGCCTTGCGGAGGTGCGCAGCCGCGGACTGCAGCCACTTCGCGTATTTCACGTGATACGGCGTCGCCTTCAGCTTCAGCGGGTTCCGGCTGACGAGCTCCACGACCGTGCGCTCGTCGTAGATCGCCTTCTTCTCGGCAGGATGCGCCGCGACGTACGCCTCGATGTCCGCGCGCGTCAGCCCGGGCGGATAGAGGCTCCGCCCCGGCGGCATCGGGTCCTTTCCGATGAACGGCCGGTTTTCGTCGATCAGGTCGTACCGCCCCCCCATGATCCAGAGGTAGCGCCGCAGCGCCTGCGCCCGGGGCTCCGTGGCCGAGGCCAGGGATTTGTAGACCTCGATGTCGGCGGGATGGTTCTGGCGCCAGTAGATCTGCTCGAGGTCGCGGCATGCCGCGATTAGCTCTTTCAAAAGAACCTTTTCCCGCGCATTCAGCCGGGACACGTCGAACGGCATGTCGACCCGCTTGAATTTCTCGAGGCGGGAGTCGAGGTCCGGGGCGACCTGGTTCCAGTCGATCGGCACGGCGGAAAGGATGGCAGAGGACAGGAGGAGTGCGGCGATTTTCAGCATGGCGGCGGATCTTAGCGCGCGGCATCCTTCGTTTCCGGTCGGACCGAAGAGCTCCGGGCGGCGCTAAGCTACCGCCCGGTTCGAATTCGGAAGGGGGAAAGAATCGATGGCCGACCCTCCCGCGCGGGAAGGAGCTCCGCCGGCCCGCGGAAGATCCGGTCTGCCGAAGGACGAGTTCACCCTTCGCGCCGTCGTGGTCGGCGTCCTGCTCGGGCTCGTCTTCGGCGCGGCCAACGCCTACCTGGGGCTCCGGGTCGGCCTGACGGTGTCCGCCTCGATCCCGGCGGCCGTCATGGCTGTCGCGGTCTTCCGGACGCTCGGCCGGCGCGGCTCGATCCTCGAGGCGAACATCTCCCAGACGATCGGGTCGGCGTCCACGGCGCTCGCCTCCGGAACGATCTTCACGATCCCGGCCCTCTTCCTCTGGGGCATGGCGCCGCCCTATCTCCAGGTGGTGACGCTCTGCTTCCTCGGCGGCGTGCTGGGCCTCGCGGCCATGATTCCGCTGCGGCGGATCCTGATCGTGGACGCGCGCGACGAGCTGCCGTACCCCGAAGGGACCGCCTGCGCCGTGGTCCTCAAGGCCACGGCGGGCGCCGCAAGCGCCGGGACCTGGATCTTCCGGGGCATCGCGGTGGCCGCGGCGGTCAAGCTGGCGGCCGGCCTCTTCTTTCTGTTCCCGAGCGAGCTCTCGGCGAAGCTGCCGGTCCTGCCCAACGGAGTGCTCAGCCTGGAGGTGGCGCCGGCGCTCCTGGCGGTGGGCTACATCCTCGGCTACCGCCAGTCCGGCGTTCTCGTCGCCGGGTCGCTCGTCTCGTCCCTCGTCCTCATTCCGCTGATCACCTGGATCGGCGGCGGGCTGTCCGCTCCGCTCTTTCCGGAGACGACGCGGCTCGTGTCGCAGATGGGCGCCTCCGACATCTGGTCCCGCTACGTGCGCTACATCGGCGCGGGCGCGGTCGCTGTGGCCGGGCTGCTGACGGTGCTGAAGAACCTGCCGACGATGGGAGGCGCGTTCGTCGGGGTCGTGCGGAGCTTCTCGCGGAAGCGCCGGACGGAGGTGGCGTCCTTCGATTCGACGGACCGCGACCTCCCGGGAACGTTCGTGGTCGGCGCAATTCTTTTTGTGATTGCGGTGGCCGCGTTCGTCCCGGGCGTCTTCGCCGGTGGTATGGGGCCGCTCCCGCGAGCCGTGTGCGCCGCCGGCGTGGCACTCTTCGGTCTTCTCTTCGTC
>JBKPMI010000205.1:0-4772 GCA_046732075.1 Acidobacteriota bacterium
GGACACGGGACACGGGACACGAGTCGGGACAGGGGACACGGGACACGGGACACGAGATTCACGGTGTGCCTTTCTTCCCAGACCGGCTGCGCGGTCGACTGCGCGTTCTGCGTCACGGGGCGGCTGGGCGGCGGGCGCAACCTGACGGCCGGCGAGATCGTCGGACAGCTCTCTGCCGTCCTCGACGCCGCCGGGCGGAGGAGCGACTCCGCGCGGATCGTCTTCATGGGGATGGGGGAGCCGTTCCTGAATCCGGACGGCGTGATCGGAGCGCTCGACGTCCTGTTCGAGGTGATCCCACGCCGGCGCGTGACCGTCTCGACGTCCGGCATCACCCCGGCCTTCCCCCGCTTCGCCGCGCTCCCCCGGCGTCCCAACCTGGCCGTGTCGCTGAACGCCGCGGACGACGAGACCCGGTCGTCGATCATGCCGATCAACCGGACCTATCCGCTAGACGGCCTTCTCCGGGCGATGCGCGCCTGGCCGGTCGACCCGCGTCGAAGGATCACCGTCGAGTACGTGCTGATCGCGGGGCGCAACGACTCCGAGGAGGACGCGCGCCGTCTCGTCCGGCTCCTCGACCGGATCCCGACGAAGGTCAATTTGATCCCGCTGAACGAGGATCGGACCTACCTGCCGGGCTGGAAGCGCCCGGCGGAGGCGGTCATCGACCGGTTCGCCGCGACCCTGTCGGCGGGGGACGTCGCCGTAACCGTCCGTCGCAGCCGCGGGCCCGACGCCGCGGCGGCCTGCGGTCAGCTCAAGGGGCGGACGCAGGATCCGCGGAAGGCTCCTCGGGCACGATAGGCGGAAGGCGCCGGGCGAAGAAGTCGGTCCAGCGGCGCCGGTATTCACTCGCCGCGACTTTCGCGGCTTCGTCCGGGTGGTGGCAGTGCCCCGCGCCCGGAACCCGGAAGACTTCGCTGCCCGGCGGGAGCGCGTCGAGGAGCCGGTCGACGAAGCGCGGCGGGACGAGCCGGTCCGCGTCTCCGTAGACGAGGCAGACCGGACAGCGGACCCGCCGGAGGGCCGCGACCGGGTCCGCCTTTTCGAGACCTCCGGGGACGTGCTCCAGCCGCAGGTCCCGCTTGATGCCGGCGACCGCGAGCGCGACGGCCCAGCGGGTCGCCAGGGTGAGCAGGAAGCCGGGAACTCCGGTCGACGCGGAGAGGTAGTGTCGCGCCATCCTCCGCGCGTCGGCGAAAGGGGACTCGAGCCAGATAGCGCGGACAGCAGGGCGATGCGCCGCGAGCTCGAGAGCGACGGAAGAGCCCGCCGAGCACGAGTGGATCCCGAGCCGGGTAGGATCCACGCCCCATCGCCTCTTGGCGGAAGTGATCGCATTCGCGAGGTCGTCCTTCTCCAGCAGGCCGAACGTCGTGTAGCTCCCGCCGGAGTCGCCGTGGCCGCGCAGGTCCGGGAGGAGCACGTTGTATCCGAGGCCGAGCGCGAGGAGCGCGGAGTCTTCCCACTCGCAGGCGCGCCCCCCCTTGCCGTGGAGGAAGAGGATCGTCGACCTCTTCGCCGGCTGGCCCGGCGATGCGAACGTAGCCGCCATCTCGACCGGATCGAGAGGACCGCCGGGGTGCCGGAACTCCTCCACGATGGGAGCGACCCGGCGCAGGGCGTCCTGCATCTCCGGCTGGCGATCCGGAGCGGGGGCCAGTCCCGCGGGCGCCACGAGACGCGGCGCGAGACGACGTGCCGCGAGCCAGGACGCCGCCGCGAAGAGTCCGGCGCCGGCGGAAAGAGCCGACAGGAGCCGCCGCGTCGCTCGCATCACGCGGGTTGGCCCCCGGCGGAAGCTAGGGAAGACCGTGGGCCGCGCGGACCCGGCGCGATTTTTTTCCGAAGACTCCGGCGACCTCGACGGGACCGTTCACGTAGGCCTGGCAGGCGAGACGCACCGCGCGTCCCTTCCAGCGCTTCCGGACGAACGCCAGTGGCTTGCCGAGCCACCACGTGGCCATCGAGAAGCGTTCCCGGCCGGTGGGCGGCGAGAGGTTCTCGGCGCCCGTGAGCGGCAGGACCGCGCAGGTCGTGCAGAGCCCCTGGCCGCCGCACCACTTCCAGAGCTGCGCGTTCGCGTCGAGCGCCGCGTCCCAGAGCCGATAGCCCTCCCAGACGTCGATCTCCTCGCCGTTGATCGCGCACCGGACGCGCCGGCGTTCCCTCGCGGGCTCGTTCGCCACGGCGGGGATTGTAAGTCGGCAGGACCCGTCAACGCGGCGCGAGAAGGGCGCGATCCCACGCCTCGCGCCGAAAGAGCAGCGCGACGCCGGACTTCCGGTCGCCGGGGCGGACGGTCAGCGGGAAGCGGCTCGGATCGTCCGGCGACCCGGTGACGACGGAGATCCCGCGCCAGCCGAGAAGGAATCCGTAATCCCCGGGAGCGACAAGCGACAGCCGGAAGCGGCCGCCGTCGTCGGTCACCGCCGGGGCGGACCACCCGAGATCTTTGTCGCGCGGCAGACCCCACACTACGACGCCAGCGACCGGATAGCCGGCGGTGTCCGAGACCCGTCCCTCGACGACTGCGCGCGCATTCGCGGAACGGCGGACGGCCTCGGCGGTCGGTCGCGGCGCAGTCGCGCAGGCGGCGGCCGCGAGGGCGATCGCGAGCAGACCCGCACGCCTCCGCTGTGAACAGCCGAACGCATTCACCGGTCTATGATCCTTCGAACGGGGTGCGGAAATGGCGGACGGTTCGATCCCGACCGGAAAAGACGCGCAGGAGTCCCAGGCCGACGGCGCCGCGCCCGCCCGAACGCGCGAGAAGGCGGCGGGTCTGCACGCCGGGCAGCAGTTCACCGTGTCCGCGGTGTGGAGCGGCGACGGCTCCGGCGCCGGGCACGTCCAGCTCCCCGACGCGGCCGTGACGTTCCCCATCGCGGGCTCGCGCGGCCCGGAAGACCCGCCCGGCGCGAACCCGGAAGAGCTCCTCCTCGGAGCTCTGGCCGCCTGCTTCGTGAACACCTGGGCGATCTTTCTGAAGAAGCTCCAGGTCGGGTACGCGGAGCCCGCCATCCGGGTCAGCGCGCGATTGGAGGACGATCCCGGCGGCGGTTTTCGAGTCACCGACGCGGTCATCCACGCACAGGTCCCGGCGTCGCTCTACGAGAGCGACCGCGCGAAGGTCGATAAGACGCTCGCGCTCTCCGAGAAGTACTGCATCGTTTCGAAGGTCGCGCGGGCGGCGATGCCCGTGAAGGTCGAGGTCGAGGCCGTCTAGTCTTCCGGGCGCAGGATCACGATCGTGGCGCCCATCCCGCCGCGCTCCGGCGGGGCGTCGAAGATTTCGACCACCCGGGCGTCGGCCGCCAGCAGCTTGCGGACCTCGGCGCGGCGCACACCCCTGCCCTTGCCGTGGATGAGGCGGACCTCGCGGAAGCCCCGCCGGCGGGCCGCGTCGAGGTAGTCCGAGACGACGTCGGGCACGTCGCGCGGAAAGAAAGAGTGCAAGTCGAGCGAGTCCTCGATGGGGACGCGTTTCACGCGCGCGACAAGGTCAGCTCTCCGACAGGATGACGCGGAGACCCTCCGATCTCTCGCCGCCCACCGCGTCGGGCTCGGCCGGGAGCGGAATCCGCGCGCCGCAGACGCACGTCACGACGAGGTCTCCGTCCCTTTCGGCGCCGCGAAACACGAACGGCCGGCCGTCGTTGGTCGAGCGGTCCGCCGACCAGCGGCGCAGCGACCCCGCGATCTCTTCGGGCCGGACGGTCCAGTTCACCGCGAGGTGACACGAACAGCTGGGGCAGTCGGTCCAGTGGTAGTTCATTTGAAGAAGCTATCAGCTATCCGCTATCCGCTAGCCCCGCATTTCCTTGTGGGCTTTCTTCCGTTCGTACATCACGCTGTCGGCCTTCTCGATCGCGTGGTCGATCGGTGTCCGCCGCGTGAAACGGGCGACGCCGACCGACGCCGAGAGGAAGCGCTGGTATGCCCTCTCCTTCAGCCGCTCTGTCTTGCGGACCTCCTCGATCTTTCCGGGCAGCATGTAGAAGCGCTTCTTCGCGAGCTCCTCGTCCATTCCCGGGAGGATGACCAGGAACTCGTCGCCTCCCCACCGGATCAGGAAGTCGGCGCCGCGGATCAGTCGCTTGATCGCGGTCGCGATGGTCCAGATCGCCTTGTCCCCCTCTTCGTGCCCCCGCGTGTCATTGATCGTTTTCAGCTCGTCGACATCGACGAGGACGACGGTTCCGCCCGCGGCCTCGCGGTCCAGCGTGGGCCGGATCTCGTCGAAGAAGTGGCGGTTGTAGACCTCGGTGAGCGGGTCGATCAGCGCGAGGCGTTTGCGTCGGCGCGTGTCGTCGAGCGCCTTCGCGTGGATGACGGCGAGCCTCGCCTCGGTCTCCTCCATCGCCCAGATGATCAGACCGATCCCGAACAGCATCTCGAGAAAGAGGTCGTAGAAGCCGGCGTACGGTAGAAAGAAGAAGTCCGTCCGCCTCTTGAAGAGCGCGTTCAGCCCGTAGAACACGGCGTATGCGCCCTGGAATGCGGCCATGGTCAGGCTGAGCAGCGCCGCGAACCTCTTTCCGAGCCCGTTCGATCGGCTCGCGAGGATGAGGACGGCGGCGATGGCCCACGCGATCGCGAGGATCGCGGCGTGGACCGCGGCGAAGAGCTGCTCGTCCTTGGCCCACAGGACGATCGCCAGGGCGACCGGAAGCCCCAGGACAGCGGTCAGCGCGAGGGGTCGCGCGAGCCCGGTCGGGTGGTCCATCCGGCGGGCGGCCGTGACGAGCGCGACGATGAAGAGGATG
>JBKPMI010000206.1:0-3359 GCA_046732075.1 Acidobacteriota bacterium
TCGCGAACCTGATCATCGCGCAGATGCTCTTCCTGGAGTCGGAGAACCCCGACAAGGACATTTCCTTCTACATCAACTCGCCGGGCGGCGTGACGTCCGCGGGCTTCGCGATCTACGACACGATGCAGTACGTCAAGCCGGACGTCTCCACGATCTGCATCGGACAGGCGGCTTCGTTCGCGGCGGTGCTGATGGCGGCCGGGGCTCCCGGGAAACGCTATGCGCTGCCGAACTCGCGGTTCCTCATCCACCAGCCGTGGACGTCCGGGCTCCAGGGCCAGACCGCGGACATCGAGATCCACGCCAAGGACATGCTGAAGATGCGGGACCAGCTGAACCGGATCCTCTCGAACCACACCGGCCAGACGATCGAGAAGATCGCGAAGGACACCGACCGCGACTACATCCTCGAGGCCGAGGAGGCCCGGAAGTACGGCCTGGTCGACGCGATCTACCACCGCCGCGACGACATCGCGCTGAAGGCCGCGGGCTAACCGACACTTCACCCGTTCTCTCGTCAGCTCTCAGCGGATCGCTGAGAGCTGATACCTTTTCCCCGTCATGACTGACCTCTACCTGGGCCGCACCTCCGACTCGAAGCCTCTGCTCTACGACAGCAAGGACCTCGTCACGCACGGGGTCTGCGTCGGCATGACCGGAAGCGGCAAGACCGGGCTGTGCGTCGACCTTCTCGAGGAGGCGCTGCTCGCGGACGTGCCGCTCTTCCTCCTCGACCCGAAGGGGGACGTGACCAACCTGCTCCTCCTCTTTCCGGAGCTCCGCGGCGAGGATTTCGCGCCCTGGGTGGACCCGGACTCGGCGCGCCGCGCCGGCCGGAGCGCCGCCGAGGAGGGCGCCGCCCAGGCGAAGCTCTGGAAGGACGGTCTCGCGAAGTGGAAAGTCCCGCTCGACTCGATCCGCAAGCTGAAAGAGGGCGTGGCGTGGCGGGTCTTCACGCCCGGCTCCCGCGCCGCGCAGCCCGTCGACGTTCTCGGATCCCTCGACGTCCCCGAAGGCCTCGACTGGGACCGCGACGAGGAAGCGCTGCGCGACGAAGTCCGGGGCCTCGTCGTGTCGCTCCTCGGCCTCGCGGGAATCGAGGCCGACCCGGTCTCGGACCCGCGGCCAATCCTGGTCGCCCGCGTCGTCGAGGAAACGTGGAAGGGGAAACGCTCTCTCGACCTCGCGGGCCTGGTCGCGCTGGTCGAGAACCCCCCGTTTTCCCGGGTCGGCGCGGTCGAGCTCGACGCGTTCCTGCCGCGGGACAAGCGCCGCGACCTCTCGCTCGCTCTCAACAACCTCCTGGCGTCGCCCGACTTCGAGAGCTGGCGCCAGGGCGCGCCTCTCGATCCCGGGAAGATGGCGCGCGACGGCTCGGGTCGTCCGGCGTGCAACCTCTTCTACCTCGCCCACCTCGACGACAAGGAGCGGATGTTCTTCGTCGCGCGGTTCCTGGACCGGCTGTGGAGCTGGACGCGGAGCCAGACCGGAACGAGCGACCTGCGCGCGCTTCTCTACTTCGACGAGGTGATGGGCTTCCTGCCCCCGGTCGCGGAGCCACCCTCCAAGCGACCGCTGCTCTCGCTCTTGAAACAGGGGCGCGCGTTCGGGGTCGGATCGCTCCTCGTGACCCAGAACCCGGTCGACCTCGATTACAAAGCGCTCACGAACGCGGGAACCTGGATGGTCGGCCGCCTCCAGGCCGAGCGGGACAAGGAGAGGCTGCTCGACGGCCTCGAGGGGGCCGGGATCGGAATGTCGCGCTCCGAAGCGGACAAGACGATCTCGGGTCTCGAGAAGCGGAAGTTTCTCCTTCACGACGTGCACCGCTCCGGCGGTCCCGTGGTCTTCGAGACCCGCTGGGCGCGCGCGTACCTGCGCGGCCCGCTCGCCCCGCGGCAACTCCCGGATCTCGGCGCGGTCGCCGGCGCGGAAAAGGGACCCGCGCGGACCGCGGCCGCTCCGGGGAAAGCGCCCGCGCGTTCCTCGGCTGCGGCCGGCGCGCCCGTTCCGCCGTCGCTCGACGCCGCGTTCCGGCACGTCCACCTCGCCGGTTCGGGCAAGGGCGGCGCGCTCTCCGGCGAGGTCGCCGCCCTGGTCGAGGCCCGCGTTCTTCGCCAGCGGCCGGCGGTCTCCGGCACGAAGCAGTTCCTGGTGAAATTCGGGTCCGGCCCGGCGCCGGTCGCGACGCTCGCGGATCCGGAGGAGGCCGCCGGCGGGTCGGCCTCGGCGCCCTCCGGATCGTCCTACGGCCCGCTGCCCGGATGGGCGACGAAGCAGAACGCGGCGTCCGCCCTCGAAAAGCTGGCGAAGGACGCGGTCGCGGCCGAGGGCCTGAAACTGGACGGCATCCCGGGTCTCGCGCTGACGCGCTCGCCCGCCGAGACCGCCGAGGCGTTCGACGGGCGCGTCCGCGCCGCCATCGACGCCGAGGTCGCGAAGCGGACCGAGAAGACGCGCGGGCCGCTGGCCCGGAAGCTGGAGTCGCTCGAGCGGCGTATCTTGGACGAGACGCGGGAGCTCGAGCGCGACCGCGCGGAGTCGGCGCGCTCCAAGACGTACAGCGCGATCGACGTGGGGGCGAGCATTCTGACCACGATTCTGGGGGGGCGGAAGTCTTCGATGGGTTCCGCGGGGCGCGCCGGAGCGCGCGCTTACGGCCGGATCCAGCGCTCGGCCGAGGCCGTGAAGGAGTCGGAGCAGAAGATCGCGGACTGGACGGCCGAGCGCGATGCGGTGAAGGCGGATATCGAGAGAGCGGAGGCCGGCGAGCGCGAACGGCTCGAGGCCGAGGCGGGACGCCGGGAAGAAGTCCGGGTTCCGGTCAATCGGGCGGACGTTCGGGCCCTGGAATGGTACGTGCTGTGGACGTGAGGTGGGACACAAGGACGGAAGATGAGAGACTCCGACCGGTCCGCTCTAACGTACTGATGCCAACGGCTTACGACCAAGGAATAGGTGAACCCGGTGCGCGTTAATCTTCCCGGGGGCTGTGCTACAGTGATTGGAAAGGGTAGAGGCCAGATCGCAGACGCTTCGGCTGGGCGAGAGTCCTCTGTCCCTTCCCGGAGGCGGAATGTCGAAGAAAGGCGGTAACGGCGACGTCCTTCGCTGTTCCTTCTGCAACAAGAGCCAGAGGGACGTCAAGAAGCTCATCGCGGGTCCGACGGTTTACATCTGCGACGAGTGCGTCGATATCTGCCTCGACATCATCGCGGAAGACCGCGTCCTGGAGACGCAGACTCCCGAGACCAAGCTTCCGAAGCCCAAAGAGATCAAGGAGTTCCTGGACGGCTACGTGATCGGCCAGGAACAGGCCAAGAAGAAGCTCGCGGTCGCGGTCTACAACCACTACAAGC
>JBKPMI010000207.1:0-1537 GCA_046732075.1 Acidobacteriota bacterium
CGCGGTCGTAGAGGTCGCGCGCGATCCGGTGCGAGACCCGGGTCGCCGCGAGCACGCGGGCGAGCCCCGCAATCGGGGAACGCGTCCGACCCGCAGAACGCTCCCCTTCGGACAGCGCCTTCGCGATCTCGGATTGCGGAACGTCCAGGAACGGCGCCAGCGACTCCTCCGTGACCCGTCCGTCCCGCCCGATGACCTGGGCGACGCCGGCTTCGAAGCTCGTCGGGTAGGCGACGCCGGAGAGCGGGAGGTTCTGGAAGAGGATCGGGCTCGCGCGATCCGACACGAAGAAGCCGTTCACCTCCTCGGCGGGATGCGTGGCCCACCAGCCGGCGACGCCCACTTTCCGGCCCGCGGCCGAGGCAAGATTCCAGACGGCCGGCACCGCGCGGGAGCTCCCGGAGATCGGGACCTTCGCCCCCGTTTTCGGGTCGACCTCCTGGAAGTCGAGGACGCGGTGGACGTCCGGCGTTGCGCCGGTCGCCGCGCTCGTCCAGAGGATGGGAGAGATCAGCGGGAAGAAGCTCTCGAGCCGCGCGGACCAGCCTTCCGAGACCAGCCGCTGCCAGTTCGGCATCTTCCCTTCGGCGGCCAGGCGGTCGAGGATTTCCCAATCGAGGCCGTCGAGACCGATCCAGATCACCCCGGGTCGGCCTGCGGACGGGCGCGGGGCACGGGTCGCGACGTCCGCTTCCTCCACCGGGGGATTGCGCGCGGCCGCTTCCGGAAGGCTTCCCTTCTCCGGCGAGCGGCAGGCGAAGCCGACAACCAGAAGGATCGAAAGTCGCGCGGCTTGCTTCACGCGGGTCGGAAACGTAGCATCTTTCGGAGATGGGGATGGACGAGCCACGTCATTGAGAAGAGCACTTGCCGCCCTCGCGTTGACGTGTTTCGCTTCGCTCGCCGGAGCGGCGGAGCCGCCCACTCTCCGGATTCCCGGAGTCCCCGATCGGACGGTGACTCCGGCGTCCCTCCTGGGGCGAGGGCGAATGGACATCCCGGTGGAAGGGGCGGTGGGCGACGCCCTCGTGTACCACGGTCTGCCGCTTCTCGAAGTGCTCGAGAAAGCGGGCCTCGAACTCCGGTCCATGGACGGACAGCGCAAGTCCGCACCGGCGATCGTCGTCGTCACGGCGCGGGACGGTTACACCGCCGCTTTCTCGGTCGGCGAGCTGCTGATGCATCGCGCCGACCCGCGCGTTTTTCTCGTTGCGGAGACGGCCGGGGGTCCGCTTCCCGATAACGAGGGACCTGTCCGGATGTTCGTGCAGGGAGACCGGGTGCGGTCCCCCTACGGCCTGAAGACTCTCGAGATCCGCTACATCGGGAAGAACTCGTCCGCCGAACCGAAGCGTTAAACCCCGTCTCCCACAACCTTCCGGTCCCCCCTTCGTAGCACTCGAAGCGGTGGCGAAATTCACTCTCACCGTCAACGGACGGTCGCGGTCCGTGAACGTGGACCCGGATACCCCTCTTCTCTGGGTTTTGCGGGACGAGCTCCTTCTGACGGGGACGAAATACGGCTGCGGCGAGGGGC
>JBKPMI010000208.1:0-2715 GCA_046732075.1 Acidobacteriota bacterium
ATCTACGAGGGCTACGGCCTGACCGAGACGTCGCCGGTCATCGCCGTCAACGGCCCGGGGCGGTCCCGTCTGGGGACCGTCGGGCGTCCGATCCCGGACGTCGAGGTCAAGATCGCCGACGACGGCGAGATCCTGTCGCGCGGGCCGCACATCATGAAGGGTTACTACAAGAAGCCGGAGGCCACCGCGGAGGCGATCGACGCGGACGGCTGGTTCCACACCGGCGACATCGGGCACCTGGACGAGGACGGTTATCTCGTCATCACCGACCGGAAGAAGGACCTGATCGTGCTGGCCGGCGGCAAGAAGGCGGCGCCCCAGCCGATCGAGAACGAGCTCAAGAAGTCGCCGTACATCGAGCTCCCGATCGTGCTCGGCGACCGGCACAAGTTCCTGGCGGCCGTGATCGTCCCGAACTTCGAACGGTTGAAGCATCACGTCACCACCGAGGGCTGGGACGTCGACTGGGAGCGGTTGGACGCGGATCCGAAGATCCGCCGCCTGTTCCAGGGGGAGATCGACGCATACAACGCGAACGTGGCGCACCACGAGCAGATCCGGGCTTTCGCCCTTCTGTCGGCGGACCTCACGATCGAGGACGGGTCGATCACGCCGACGCTCAAGGTGAAGCGGCGCGTGCTCGAGAGCCGCTACCGCGACCTGATCGACACCATGTACAAAGCGGCCGAGAAGGCCCATGTCGCGTGAAGTCGTCATCGTCGACGGTGTCCGGACTCCGTACGCCAGAGCCGGGACGCTGCTGAAGGACGTTCCCGCGCAGCATCTCGCGCGGATCGTCACGACCGAGCTCCTCGCCCGCACGGGTTTCGATCCCGCGGCGCTCGACCACGTCATCTTCGGCAACATCGCGCAGCCCCCGGACGCCGTGAACCTGTCCCGGGTCGCGGCGCTCCTCGCGGGAGTGCCGGCGCGCGTGCCGGCTTTCACGGTCAACCGGCTGTGCGGGTCGGGACTCCAGTCGATCGCGGACGCCTACCTCCGGATCTCGACGGGCGCGGCGGAGGCGGTGGTCGCGGGGGGCGTCGAGTCCATGTCGAACATCCCGTTCCTCTACTCGCGCGAGAGCCAGGAGATCTTCACCGAGGTGTTCGCGGCCAAGGACCTGGGCCGGAGGATCGCGGCCGCGACGCGATTCCGGCCCAGGCACTTCAAGCCCGAGGTCGGCCTCCAGCAGGGGCTGACCGACGCAGTCTGCGGGCTCAACATGGGGGAGACCGCCGAGGTGCTCGCCAAGGAACACGGCATCACGCGCGAGGCCCAGGACGAGTTCGCGCTCCGGTCGCACCGCCGGGTGACGCTCGCGCGCGCGAAGCTCGCCGAGGAAATCGTGGCGGTGCCGGTGCCCCCGAAGTTCACGGAGATGGCGATCCAGGACAACGGCGTCCGCGAGAACCAGTCCATGGAGGCGCTCGCGAAATTGAAGCCCTACTTCGACCGGAAGTTCGGGACGGTGACCGCCGGGAACTCGTCGCAGATCACGGACGGCGGGGCCGCGACGCTCGTCATGAGCGGGAAGGCGGCCGCCGCGCACGGCCTGAAACCCCTCGGCAAGATCCGGGGGATCGCGTTCGTCGGCCTGGAGCCGGAGCGCATGGGGCTCGGCCCCGCGGTCGCGACGCCGCTCGCACTGAAGCGCGCCGGAGTGTCGTGGCGGGAGATCGGCCTCGTCGAGATCAACGAGGCGTTCGCGGCGCAGTGCCTCGCGGTGGCCCGCGTCTTTCCCTCGGCGGAGTGGCACGAACGCTATGGGACCGGCGGCCCGGTCGGCGAGATCGACTGGGACCGGACGAACGTCAACGGGGGAGCGATCGCGCTCGGCCATCCCGTGGGCTCCTCCGCGAACCGCCTCGTGACGACGCTGCTCAAGGAGATGCGGCGTCGGGAGGTCCAGTTCGGACTCGCCACGATGTGCATCGGCGGCGGCCAGGGCGGCGCCGTCGTCCTCGAGGCGGCTTGAACGCCTTCCAGCTCGACGTCGCGGCCGACGGTCTGGGGGTCCTGACCTTCGACCTCCCGGGAGAGAAGGTCAACAAGCTCTCGCGGGACGTCTTCGTCGAGCTCGCGGAAATCCTCGTCCGGCTCTCGCAGGACCCGCGTATCCGGTCCCTTCTCGTGCGCAGCGGGAAGCCGGAAGTCTTCATCGCGGGCGCGGACCTGAAGGAGTTCACGCAGATCGGCGCGGAGGAGATCACCGCGGGGTCCGCCCGGGGGCAGGCGCTCTTCGAGCAGCTCGCCCGGCTCCCGTTCCCGACGGTCGCGGGGATCGACGGAGTCTGCCTGGGGGGCGGAACCGAGCTCGCGCTGGCGTGCGACTACCGCCTGATGTCGGACGCGCCAGCCGCCCGGATCGGCCTGCCGGAGGTGCGCCTCGGCATCTTCCCGGCCTGGGGCGGGACCGTCCGCCTCCCGCGCCTCGTGGGCCTGACCGCCGCGCTCGACCTGATCCTGACGGGAAAGCAGATCGACGCCCGGCGGGCGAAACGCATCGGACTCGTGGACGAAGCCGTCCCCCACGCGATCTTCGAGGACTTTTCCCGCCGCTTCGCGCGGGCGCGGAGCGGAGAGGGGAAGCGCCGGAGCCGCCGGGCGCGCCGCCCGCCCGTCGTCGGCGCGCTCGAGGCGACCCCGATGGGACGCCGGCTCATCCGGGAAAAGGCGCGCAAGAAGGTGCTGGCCGACACCGGCGGCCACTAC
>JBKPMI010000209.1:0-1646 GCA_046732075.1 Acidobacteriota bacterium
ACTCGTAGCCGCGCACGTCCTCCAGGCCGAAGAGCGCCGCGCCGTTGGGGCGCAGGTCTTCGCCCGCCGCGGCAATGCGATACGGCTCGCCACCCCGCGGCAAGGATGCGAGCGCCGGCAGCGCGGGAGCGAGCGAGCGCGCCGGCAGCGTGGGATACACGCCGCCCATCTCGAGGTAACGCTGGGCGACGAGCAGCGCCACGGCCGTCGCGATGACCGTGGTCCCCCGGCTCCGCAGGAGAAGCGCGGTGGCTCCGAGGAGAAGGACGGGCAGCAGCTCTACCCCGAAGGACACCGCCACGAAGTCGGGCGGGAGGGTCCGCTCGCGAAAGACGTCGTCCAAGAGCGCGAAAAGGACCGCGAGGATTCCGGCGACCGCGGCCGCGGCGATCGCGAGCCGGCGCGCCATCGCCCGGTCCTCGAGGACTCGGTCCGCGCCCAGCGCCGCCAGGCCCGCGAGCCCGAGCGGCGCGAGGAACACCAGCCGGTAGTTGAGAGCGAGAGAGAAACCGGGCAGGCGCGACGTCGCGTCCAGCAGGATCGGCGCGCTCGCGCCGTACGCGAGGCCGGCGACGAAAAATCCCAGGAAGATGCCGCGCTCCCTCCGCCGCGCGAAGACACCCACCGCCGCGAGCGGAAACAAGACCGCCCCCGCGTAGGCGAGCGGCATTCCGGAGCCGTCCTGCCGCGTCTCCTGCACCGGGCTGCGCCCGTAGATCCCGTGCGCGAACGGCAGGACCGCCGGACGCAGGCGCCGCACCGCCTCCCGCGCCGGGACGGACTGCCGCGGCCGTCCCTCTTCGAGCGCCGCGAGCCGCGCCGCGTACTCGGCGGAGTGCGGCAGCGCCTCGAGGAGCGGGAGGAGAACCGGCGCCGCGAGCCCGAACGCGACGAGTCCCGCGCCGAGCAGTCCTCCCACCGCGCGCCGCGCGTGACCCCTCTCGTCGCGACGGTCGCGCGCGAGCACTTCCCACAGGAACCAGACGCCGCCGGCGGCGAGACAGTGGAAGAACGTCTCGGGGTGCCCGCCGTGGAACGAGAGGGCGAGCGCGGCGGCCGTGATTCCGACGCCCCCCTGCCCCGGGGACCGCGCGAGCCGGCGCAGGCCGAGGAGGAGGAGCGGGAGCGTCGCGATCGACGGACCCACGGCCCAGCCGTCCCAGAAGAGAACGTACGTCGAGAAGCCCCACCCGATCGCCCCGACGAGCGCGCCGGGCTCGGAGGAACCGAGCTCCCGGAAGAAGAGGTGCGCCGCGAGCAGCGCGAGGAAGAGCGTGAACGCGCAGGAGAAGGTCCACGACTGGGCGAGCGGCAGAAAGATCCCGAGCCAGGTCGCGGGGTGGAAGACCGACGCCTGCGCCGTTGCGAGCAGCGGGTTTCCGGCGAGCACGAACCGGTTCCAGAGCGGGAGTCGGCCGTTGACGAGCGCTTCCCGGACGGCCGCGCGCCACGGGATGTTCGCGAAGGCGAGGTCGGACAGGATCGGATTGGCGATCCCGTGGACTCCGTTCTCCGCGGCGACGCGGCGCCACGGCTCGTGCGCGTAATAGAGGTCCGAGGGGCCGTAGAGGTCGCCCCGCAGGAACGCTCTTCCGGTGAAGGCGAGGGGCAGGAGGGCGAGGAGGACGCCGACCTTCCACGGGATG
>JBKPMI010000210.1:0-14269 GCA_046732075.1 Acidobacteriota bacterium
TCGCCCTGCTCGCGCTGATCGGGATCCGGGCCGGCGCTCCAGACGCAATGGCCGACCTGCTCTCCGCGATCCAGGGGGAGCGGTTCGCCGCCGGCGCTCTCGCGCCCGTGACTTACGTGCTCTTCCAGTTCCTCCTGGTCAACGTGGTCCTGGCGATCTTCAACCTGATTCCGATCCCGCCGCTCGACGGCAGCGGCGTCGTGATCTCCCTGTTCGGCGGCTCGGTTGCGCGCCTGTACGCGACGATCCGGCCCTTCGGGTTCATCATTCTCATCCTTCTTCTCTACAGCGGCTTCCTCTCCCGGGTCCTCCGGCCCGTCCTCCTGGTCGTCTACGCCCTGGTGTTCGAGGGCGTCGCATGACCGAGCCGGTCGTTCTGTCCGGTCTGCGGCCGACCGGACGGGTTCACCTCGGCAACTACTTCGGGGCCGTCAAGAACTGGGTGGATCTCCAGAACTCCGGGAAGTACCGGTGCTTCTTCTTCGTGGCGGACCTCCACGCGCTGACGACTGATTACGCGGACACGGCGACGCTCGCCGCCCACACCCGCGATGCCGTGCTCGACTGGCTGGCGGTGGGGCTCGATCCGCAGAGGGCGACGGTCTTCCTGCAGTCGCGGATCCCGCAGCACGCCGAGCTCGCGCTGTACTTCTCGATGATCACGCCGCTCGGATGGCTGGAACGCGTTCCCACCTACAAGGACCAGATCGAGGCGCTGCGGTCCCGCGACCTCGCCACCCACGGCTTCCTGGGCTACCCGGTGCTGATGACCGCGGACATCGCGATCTACCGCGCGAACCTCGTCCCGGTGGGTGAGGACCAGGCGAGCCACCTCGAGATCTGCCGCGAGATCGTGCGGCGTTTCAACGGCCTCTACGGCGAGGTGTTCCCGGAGCCGAAAGCGCTGCACACGCCCACGCCGAAGGTCAACGGCGTCGACGGTCGAAAAATGTCGAAGTCGTACAACAACACCATCGGAATCACGGAGTCCGCCGAGGGCGTCCGCGAAAAGGTGATGGCGATGGTGACCGATCCCGCCCGCGTGCGCCGCCAGGATCCCGGCAACCCCGATCATTGCAACCTCTTCCCGTTCCACGTCCTCTTCTCGCCGCCGAAGGAGGTCGCGATCGTCGACCGCGAGTGCCGCACGGCCGCACGCGGCTGCGTAGACTGCAAGAAGCACCTCATCGCGAACATGAACCCGGCGCTGGAGCCGATCCGGCAGCGGCGGGCGGACCTCCTGTCGTCGTCCCGCGACGTCGTGCGCGACGTCCTGCACGCCGGCGACGAGCAGGCCCGCGCCGTCGCCGAGGCGACGATGGAGAAGGTGCGTGAGGCGGTGCGGCTGAGTCCGGAGCCGTGACCTCCGACGACCCCGTCGAGCGCGCCCTGCCGCCGATCGCCATCGACGCCTTCGCCGGGCCGTTCGACCTCCTCCTGCATCTCATCCGAATCAACCAGGTCTCGATCACGGACATCCCGATCGCCGAGATCACCGAGCAGTACACGGCGTACCTCGACACGATGCGCGAGCTCGACCTCGACGTCGCCTCGGAGTACGTGGCGATGGCGGCGGAGCTCATCTACATCAAGTCCCGGATGCTGCTGCCGCGGCCGCCCGGCGCCGCCGAGGAGAGTCCGCTGGAAGACCTCGCGCGGCGCCTGGCCGAGTACCAGCGCTATCGCGATGCGGCCGAGACCCTCCACGAGGTCGACGCCCTGCGCGCCGGGCTCTGGCCGCGGCCGGCGACGTCGCCGCCGCCGTCACCCGACGGCGAGACCCTGGAGGTGTCGCTCTTCGACCTGATCGGCGCGTTCCGGCAGGCGACCGAGCGGTACCGGCTGGCGCATCCGGCGGCGCTCGAGATCCGGCACCAGCGCTTCTCGGTGCGCGAGAAAATGCTCGATCTCCTCGCGCGGCTGGACGAGAGGCGGACGCTGCCGCTCCTCGACTTTTTCGGCGAGATGCAGTTCCGGGCGGAGGCGGTCACCGCGTTTCTCGCGACGCTCGAGCTCATCCGCCTGGGCGTCGCGCGGGCGTTCCAGAAGTCGGCTTTCGGGGAGATCCACGTGACGCGCACGGACGTCCCCTTCTCGGCGGCGGACGTGCGGGATACTTACGCCTGACGTGGAAGAGGTCAGGGAAAGCGACGCTCCGGCCCCGGCGGCGGAAGAGCCGCGTCCCCGGGAGTCGAGCGTCCGCCGGATCCGCCCCCAGCTCGAGGCGCTCCTCTTTTCCTCGGCGCGTCCGATCCGGGCCGCCGAGCTCGCCGAGGTCCTCGAAGCCACTCCGGAGGCGGTCGCCGCGGCCCTCGCCCAGCTCGCCGAGGAAGCGGACGCACCCCAGCGGGGGATCCGGCTCGAGAGCGTCGCGGGAGGATGGCGATACGTCACCCGTCCCGAGTTCGACTCGCTCCTGCGGAAGTACCACGAGGTCACGGAGCGCAGCCGCCTCTCGCTCGCGGCCCTCGAGACGCTTGCGATCGTCGCGTACCGACAACCGATCACGCTTCCCGAGATCCAGGAGATCCGGGGCGTCAACTCCTCGAGCGTTCTGACCACGCTGCTGGAGAAGAAGCTCGTGACGACCGCGGGTCGCAAGCCCGTCGTCGGAACCCCCTTCCTCTACCGCACGACGCGCGACTTCCTCGTCCGGTTCGGGCTGAACGAGCTCGACGACCTTCCGAAGCCGGAGGAGCTCGACGAGGATCTCGCGGCGACCGTGGCATCGGAAGAAACGGCCGCGCCGGCGCCCGCTGAAATGTCGGCGGCCCCCGAGCCGCCGGAGTCCGAGGCCGGCGACGCCGGCGAGGCCAAGCACGACGAAGACGACGATGACGACGAAGATGATGATGATGATGACGAGGACGACGAAAACGACGAGGACGTCCGGGATCTCGAAGACGACAGGGACGACTGACCCCGATCGATTGCGCTGAACGATGCCCCCCGTCCGTCTGCAGAAGTTGATCGCCGAAGCCGGCCTTGCGTCCCGGCGCGAGGCGGAGGAGTGGATCCGCGAGGGGCGCGTCAAGGTCAACGGCAAGGTCGCGCAGCTCGGGGAGCGCGCGGACCTCCAGGCGGACGCGGTC
Organism: Acidobacteriota bacterium; assembly: GCA_046732075.1. GTDB lineage: Bacteria > Acidobacteriota > Thermoanaerobaculia > UBA5066 > Gp7-AA6 > Gp7-AA6. Next base: position 3,093 of record JBKPMI010000210.1, read on the forward strand.
CGCGTGGACGGCAAGAGAATCCAGGCGCGGTCCGGGCCACGGTCGTACGTTCTTCTCAACAAGCCGCGCGGCTACGTCACGACCGTCGACGACCCGGAGGGACGCCACACGGTGCTCGACCTCCTGCCGCCGGGGCTCCGCCGCGGCGTCAAGCCGGTCGGACGGCTGGACGTGCAGACCGAGGGGCTTCTGCTCCTGACCGACGACGGGGACGTCGCGCGCCTGGTCACCCACCCGTCCACCGGCTGCACGAAGGAATACCAGGTCAAGGTCTCGGGCGTCCCGACCGAGGCGCAGCTCGCGAAGCTCCGGCGCGGGATCTTCCTCGACGGCCGCAGGACCCGGCCCTGCGACATCCGGCGGGTCTCGACCACGGCGCGGGGCGAAGAGGGCAACTCCTGGCTGAAGGTCGTGCTCACCGAGGGCCGCAGCCGCCAGATCCGCCGGATGTTCGAGACGATCGGGCATCCCGTCTCGAAGCTGAAGCGGGTGGCGATCGGTCCCATCCGGGACGCGGAACTCGCCGCCGGCGCGTGGCGGCCGCTCCTGCGGATCGAGGTCGAGCGCCTGCAGAGGCTGGGCCGGACCGCCGCGAAGTGAGCTCGCGCCCGGTCGTGGCAATCGACGGGCCGTCGGGCGCCGGCAAGTCGACGGTGGCCCGCGCGCTCGCCGTCCGACTCCACGTCCCGTACATCGACACGGGCGCGATGTACCGGGCGATCGGCCTCGCCGCGCGCGATCGGGGGATCGCCCTTCCCGTGCAGGAGCCGGCGGCGGTCGCCGCGATCGCCGAGGCCGCGACGATCGACCTCGACGTTTCGGGCGCCGAGACGCGGGTTCGCCTCGACGGACGGGACATCACCGACGACATCCGGCTTCCCGAGATTTCTCTCTACGCGTCGGCGGTCTCCGCGATCCCGGCCGTTCGCCGCCGTCTGGTGTCCCTGCAGCGGCGCCTCGCCGCGAAGAGCGGGGGGGTTCTCGAGGGCCGGGACATCGGGACCCGCGTTTTCCCCGACACGCCCCACAAGTTCTTCCTGACCGCCCCGCTCGCGGTCCGGGCGGAGAGGCGGGCACGCGAGTTGAAGGACCGGGGGACGCCCCAGAGCTACGACACCGTCCTGGCGGACATCGAGCGCCGCGACCTCGCGGATTCGACCCGTTCGGACTCGCCGCTGACCTTCGACGAGAGCTACACGCTGGTCGATACGGGCACCCGGCGCATCGAGGAGATCGTCGATGACCTGGAAGGCCGCATCCGGCGGGGGGAAGCCGCCGGGCCGGGCGGGAACGGCAACGGTTGACTCGGTTCGACGGCGCAAAGTATATTTCGCGTTTTCAGAGACTTATGAGGGGGTCATCCCTGTCCCATGCCGGGTGAAAACGACAAAGGGGGTCGGCAAGCCGAACCGATGCAAACCGAAGAAGAACTGTCGCCGCAGGAGTACGAGCACCTGCTGGCGCAATACGAGAACTCGTTCAAGAACCTGCAGGAGGGCCAGATCATCCGCGGGCGGGTTCTCGCGATCACGCCTTCCGAGGTGATCGTCGACATCGGCTACAAGTCCGAGGGGATCATTTCCCTGGCCGAATTCACCGACTTCTCGGGCAACGTGACCGTCCACGAGGGCGACGCCGTGGACGTCCTGCTCGAGCGGACGGAGGACCAGAACGGCTATGTCGTTCTGTCCAAGGACAAAGCCGAGAAGATGAAGGTCTGGGACGAGGTCGAGCGCTCCTACCGCTCGGGCTCGACCGTCCGGGGCCGCGTCATCGACCGGATCAAGGGGGGCCTCGCCGTCGACATCGGGGTCAAGGCCTTCCTGCCGGGGTCCCTCGTCGACGTCAAACCGGTCAAGAACCTGGAGTCGCTCCGCGGCAAGGAGCTCGATTTCAAGGTGATTTCGGTCGACAAGAAGCGCGGCAACATCGTTCTGTCGCGCAAGGCGGTCGTCGAGATCGAGCAGGAAGCCCGCAAACGCGAGACCCTGCAGCTCCTGGAAGAAGGTCGCGTCCTGCGCGGCGTCGTGAAGAACCTGACCGACTATGGTGCGTTCGTCGACCTGGGCGGCTTAGACGGCCTCCTCCACGTCACGGACATGTCCTGGGGACGCGTGAACCACCCATCCGACCTCGTGAAGGTCGGCGACGAGATCGACGTTGTCGTCCTGAAGTTCGACCGGGAGACCGAGCGCGTGTCTCTCGGCACCAAGCAGCTGACCGAGGACCCGTGGGCGCACGTCCCGGGCCGTTACCCGGCCGGGTCGCGCGTCTCGGGCCGCGTCACCAACGTCACCGACTACGGCGCGTTCGTCGAGCTCGAGGAGGGCGTCGAGGGCCTTGTACACGTCTCCGAGATGTCCTGGTCCAAGAAGGTCAAGAACCCGTCGAAGCTGGTTTCGCCGGGCGACCAGGTCGAAGCGATCGTGTCGGACGTCAACCCCGACGCGCGGCGCATCTCGCTTTCGCTCAAGGACACGCTGCCGGATCCGTGGGAGTCGGTCCTCCAGAAGTACGCCATCGGCAGCCGGGTCCATGGGAAGGTACGGAACCTCACGGACTTCGGGGCTTTCGTGGAGATCGAAGAGGGCGTCGACGGGCTGGTCCACGTCTCCGACATGTCCTGGACCAAGCGGATCAAGCACCCCTCCGAGGTCCTCAAGAAGGGGGACGAGGTCGAGGCCATCATCACGTCGATCGACGAGGAGAACCGGCGGATCTCGCTCTCGATCAAGGAATTCCAGCCCAACGACTTCCAGACCTTCCGCGACCGGCACCAGCCGGGCGAGGTGCTCGACGGGATCGTCAGCCGCGTCGCCGACTTCGGCGTGTTCGTGCAGTTGGACGGCCTCGTCGAGGGCCTGATGCACGTCTCCGAGACGGCGCTGCCGCGAGGGGACAAGCCCCAGGAGCACTTCCACGAGGGCGCCCCCGTTCGCGTCCGGATTCTGCGGATCGACGAAGGGGAGATGAAGATCGGCCTCTCCGGGGTCGACGAGGGCGGTCAGGCCCTGCCGGCGCCGGCCCCCGTCGCCGAGGCCGAGCCGGCAGCCGTTTCCGCCTCCGCGGAGGAGCCCGCGGCGCCGCCCGAGGCCGCCGAACCGGGGGAAACCGCGGCCGAAGCCGAAGCCGAAGCCGAAGAGGCGGCGCCCAAGAAACGACGCACCCGAAAGAAGGCGGAAGAGACGCCTTCGAAGTCATAGCCTTCACCCGGGTTTCGGGTTTGGAGACGTTGCGATGACGAAGGCGGAACTGATCGAGCGCGTTGCGGTCGCGACGGACGTCACCAAGAAGCAGGCTGAGTCGATCGTGGATACGATCTTCGAGGCGATCATCCGGTCGCTCAAGCAGGGTCAGAAGATCGAGCTCCGCGGTTTCGGGTCGTTCCGTCTCCGCGAGCGCGGGGCACGGATCGGCCGGAATCCGAAGACGGGCGTGAAGGTCTCCGTCCCGGCGAAGAAGATCCCGTATTTCAAGCCGGGCAAGGAGTTGAAGGAGCTCATCAATAAGTAGCGATCAGTTGTCAGTTCTCAGTTCTCAGCCGGGCGGTGGGAGCCTCCGAGCGGAGAACTGACAACCGAGCACTGAGAACTGCTTATGCCGGAAGTCCTCTTCGCCCCCTGGCGTTACGAGTACCTCGTGGGGGAGAAACCGGGAGGCTGCATTTTCTGTGAGGCCGCGGCCTCCACGAACGAGGAGGAGTCTCTGATCGTGCATCGGGGCCGACGGGTCTTCACCCTGCTCAACCGGTACCCGTACACCAACGGACACCTGATGGTCGCGCCCTATGAGCACCACGCCCGCCTTTCGCAGTCCGACGCGGAGACCCTGAACGAGTTGATCGCCACGGTGGCGCGCAGCGAGAAGATCCTGTCGGACTCCTACCGGACCGACGGGTTGAACGTCGGCGTGAACCTCGGCTCGGCCGCGGGCGCCGGGATCGAGTCGCACTACCACGTCCACGTCGTGCCGCGCTGGAACGGAGACACGAACTTCATGACCGTCGCCGGAAGCGTCCGCGTCGTCCCGGAGGATCTCGCGGTCACGCGCCGGCGGCTCGCGCCACTGTTCGGAGCGCCGGCGTGACGGCGGAGGCCGCCGTGCGGCGGGGGAACCGGGGCGTCGCCGTTCTGCTCGCGTGGATCTTTCCGGGCCTCGGCCACGCCTACCTCGGGCGCCGCCGGACCGCGCTCCTCTACGCTCTGATCGTGACCGCGACGTTCCTGCTCGGCCTCTCCTTCGAGGGGAGGCTCTACACGATCGAACGCTCGCAGCCGCTGTCCATCCTCGCCACGTTCGCGGTTTCGGGGGCCGGACTCCTGAACCTCGGCGCCCGGTTGCTATCGAGCAACCCGAGCGGGACCATCCTCGCGCCGACCTACGAGTACGGCTGCGCCTACCTCCTCACCGCGGGCCTCATGAACCTGCTGCTGATGCTGGACGCCTGGGACATCGGGAGCGGAAGAAAATGATCGCCGCAATCCTCCCGACCGACCACTTCGTGATCATGGCGGTCTATGCGCTCCTCGTCTCGGCGTTCTTCGCTCTGCTCTGGAGAGACGGCTCGCGCGAGCGGCGGCGACTTTTCGCGATCCTGCTCGCGGCCCTTCTCCTGGGGGGCCTGGGCGTGGCGTGGCTGATGTACCCGTTTCCGAGGTGACGTGAAACGTGAAACGTGAAACGGAGATCGTGAACCGGGAATCGTGAGGGGTTCTCGTTTTACGTTTTCCGTTTTACGTTTTACGGTCAAATGAACCTCCTCATCTCCGCGGGCGAGGCGTCCGGGGACCTCCACGGCGCGCGGCTGCTCGCGGCGCTCCGCAACCGGCGGCCGGAGCTCACGGCGTTCGGCATGGGCGGCGCGCGACTCGAGGCCGCGGGCCTCGACCGCGTCGCGCGTTCGGAGACGCTCTCGGTCGTCGGGATCTCGGAGGTCTTCGAGAAGGTGCCCGCGCTCTGGCGAGCGATGAAGCTGCTGACCGACGCGGCCCGCCGGTCCCGGCCGGACGCCGCGATCCTGATCGACTTTCCCGACTTCCACGGAATCCTCGCGCGGCGGCTCCACCGCGAGGCCGTTCCCCTCGTCTACTACGTGAGCCCGCAGGTCTGGGCGTGGCGCGCGGGTCGCGCCCGCTCCATCGCTCGGATGGCCCGCCGCATCGTGACTCTCTTTCCGTTCGAAGCCGAGATCTACCGCCGCCTCGGCGCCGACGCGGTCTGCGCCGGACATCCCCTGGTCGACGACGTCAGCGAAGGGCTGGCGTCGCTTCCCCCGGAACATCCGCCACACGACCGCCGCCGCCTCGCCCTGCTGCCGGGCAGCCGGGTCGGCGAAGTCCGAAGACACTGGGCGCCCATGGCCGACGCCGCGGCCGCTCTGTCACGCCGCTTCCCGCTCGAGGTCGTCGTGCTCCGCGCTCCGGGGCTGCCCGACAAGCTCTTCCCCGGCGCGATCGAGCGGGGATTCTCGTTCTCGTCCGGGATCCACTATCCGATGCTGGCGGCCACGGACCTCGCCTTCGTGGCGTCCGGGACGGCGACCCTGGAAGCCGCGCTCTGCGGCACGCCGATGATCGTGGTCTACAAGACGTCCGCGGCGAGCTTCGCCATCGGCAAGAGACTGGTGCGCGTCCCCTGGATCTCCCTCGTCAACATCGTGGCGGGGGAGGAGGTCGTTCCCGAGCTGCTGCAGGAACAGGTCCATGCCGCGCGGCTCGAGCGCGAGGGCGCCGCGCTCCTGGACGACGCCACCCGGCTCGCGAAGATGCGCGCGGCGCTCGCCCGCGTGGAGGGACTGCTTGGTCCACCCGGCGGAAGCGAGCGGGCTGCCGACGCGGTCCTGGAGGTCGTCGAGCCCCCGATCCGCAGGAGCTCCGCCGGTCGATGAGCCCGTTCCGCCGCCTTCTCGCCTACTTCCGGCCCTATCGCGGCCGCGCGCTCGCCGCCTTCGGCGCGATGGCGATCGTTTCGCTTTCGACGGTCCTCCTCCTTTTCCTGCTGACCAAGATCATCGACGACGTCCTCGGCTCGGGCGCCGCGTCCGCGTTTTCGGGACTCGGCCGCGCTCCCGCGCGCGCCGGGCCGTTCGTCCGGTGGCTCGACTCGCTCTACACCTCGGCCCGGGCCGCGGCGGAGGCGGCGGGGATTCCGGTCCGCTTCGCGGTGCCGATACTTCTCCTCCTGGCGCTCGTCTCGAAGAACGTCTTCTCGTATTTCTCGGAGTTCGCCTTCAACGGGATCGGCCTCTCGATGGTGCGCGACCTGCGGCGCGACGCGTACGGCCGGCTCCTCACGCAGTCCGCCAGCTTCTACTCGCGCTCGACGACGGGCGACCTGCTCGCGCGCCTTCTCTCCGACGTCGAGCTCATCCAGTCGGCGTTCGGCACCCGCCTGGCCGACTTCGTCCAGGGGGCGGTCACGATCGTGCTCGTTCTCGTGTACGTCGTGTCTTTGAACGGAAGGCTGTCGCTGTTCGTGCTGTTCCTCGCGCCGATCCTCCTCCTCCCGATCGTCGAGGTCACCCGCCGGCTGAGGAAGACCACCTTCTCGTCGCGGGAGCGCATCGGCGAGATGGGGGCGCTCCTTTCCGAGACGCTCCGGGGACATCGCGTCATCAAGACCTATGGGATGGAGGGGTTCGAGGCCGACCGTTTCGCGCGCGCCAACGACCGCTACTTCCGGGTCACCCGCCGCACCGTGCGGATCCAGGCCCTGAACTCACCGATGATGGAGGTGATCGCGGGCATCGCTCTCTCCGCGATCTTCGTTTACGCCGCGGGACAGATCCGTTCGGGTGGCATGACGGTCGGCGGCCTCGTGTCGTTCCTCGCCGCGCTCATGATGCTCTACAAGCCGCTGAAGGACGTGACGAAGGTCAACATGGCTCTGCAGCTCGCGCTGTCGTCGGCGCAGCGCGTGTTCGAGCTGATCGACTCGAAGAGCGAGATCCCGGAAACGCCCGACGCCCGGCCGCTCCCGGCGTTCTCCCGCTCGATCCGTTACGAGAGCGTTTCCTTCCGATACGGCGACGAGCCCGTCCTCGAGAACGTCGACCTCACCATCCGCCGCGGGGAGACGGTCGCGATCGTGGGTCCCTCCGGGGCGGGGAAGACCACGCTCGTGAACCTCCTGCCCCGGCTGTACGACCCGACCGCCGGGAGAATCACATTCGACGGCGTGGACCTGCGGGACGCCACCCTCCCGTCGCTCCGGGGACAGATCGGTCTCGTCACCCAGGACACCATCCTCTTCGACGGATCCGCGCGCGAGAACATCGCCTACGGCCGCCCGGACGCGGCGGCCGAGTCCGTCCGTTCCGCGGCGGAGGCCGCGTTCGCCCACGAGTTCGTGGAGCGCCTGCCGGAGGGCTACGAGACCCGGCTGGGAGAGGACGCCGGACGGCTCTCGGGAGGGCAGAAGCAGCGTCTCGCGATCGCGCGGGCGATCTTCAAGGACGCTCCCATCCTGATCTTAGACGAGGCGACGTCGCAGCTCGACTCGGAGTCCGAAGCTCTGGTCGCTCAGGCGCTCGCCAACCTGACGTCGGGCCGCACGACGCTCGTGATCGCGCACCGCCTCTCGACCGTGCGGCGGGCCGACCGGATCGTCGTTCTCGATCGGGGCCGCATCGTGGAGTCCGGATCGCACGCCGAGCTCTTGACTCGAAACGGGCTCTACCGCAGGCTCCATGACATGCAGTTCTTCGTCGAAAGCGAGACGCCGGCGGAGGCGCGCCCGTGACGATCCGGAGCATGACCGGGTTCGGCCGCGCCAAGGGGAGCGTGGGCGACGAGTGGACCGCGGAGGTCGTGGCGAAGAGCGTCAACCACCGCTTCCTGGACGTCAACGTCAAGGTCCGCGAGAACGAGGCCGAGCTGGAGCCGGTGCTCCGCCGGGTCTTCACGCGGCGCATCGCGCGCGGAAAAGTGGAGGTCTCGCTGCGCCTCAAGCGGGCGATGCCGGCGCCGACCGTCATCGCGATCGACGAGGGACTCCTGGAGGCGCTCCTCGCGCGCTTCGCCGCGCTCGCCGAGCGCTATCCCGTGAGCGGCCGGCTGGAGGCGCGCGACCTGCTCACCATTCCCCAGATTTTCTCGGTCGAGACCTCCGGCGACGGCTTCTCTCCCGAAGACGTCGCGGCCTTCGAGGCGATTGCGGGGGAGGCCTGCGGCGCGCTCGTCGCGATGCGGGAGACCGAGGGCGCGCTCGTCGCCGCAGACCTCTCCGAGCGCGTCGAGTTCCTGGAGAAGCGCCTGGCGCAGCTGGCGTCAAGGCGCGATGAAATCCTGGGCAAGGCGCTCGAGAACCTCCGGGAACGGCTGCGCCCGCTGCTGGCGGAGCCGGGACTCGACCCCGGCCGCCTCGAACAGGAGGCGGCGATCGCGGCCGACCGATCGGACGTGGCGGAGGAGCTCCAGCGGCTGGAGGGGCACCTGGAGCAGTTCGCGAAGCTCCTTTCGACGTCGAACGAGCCGGTCGGAAAGAAGCTCGACTTCCTCGCCCAGGAAATCCTGCGGGAGCTGAACACGCTCGGCTCCAAGGGCCGCGACCTCCAGATGATCCGCGAGGTCCTCGACATGAAGTCCGAGATCGAAAAGATCCGGGAGCAGGTCCAGAACCTCGAATGAGGGCTCGGGCGCGCGGCGATCTCTTCATCGTCTCCTCGCCGTCCGGGGGCGGCAAGACCACGCTCATCCGCCGGCTCATCGCGGATCCGCCGGGAGCGCCCCTCCATTTCTCCGTGTCGCACACGACGCGCCCGAAGAGAGCGGGGGAGAGAAACGGCCGCGAGTATCACTTCGTGACGGACGCGGTCTTCCAGAGGATGGCGGCGCGGAAGGCGTTCCTGGAGCACAACATCGTCCACGGCCGGCGCTACGGGACGTCGAAGGCGGAGGTCCTGCACCGGCTCGAGCGCGGCGAGGACGTCGTCCTCGACATCGACGTCCAGGGCGCCCGGGACATCCGGAAGGTCTACCCGAGGGCGGTCTCGATCTTCATCGTGCTGCCGAGCCCGGAGGAGCTGGAGCGCCGGCTGCTCGGCCGGGGCCTCGACCAGGAGGAGGAGATCCGCAGGCGGCTCCGCCGGGCCCGGGTGGAGATCCGGGAAGCCCGGCGTTTTCAGTACGTTATCGTGAACGATGACCTCGAAAGGGCCGTTCTTGAGTTACAATCCATCGTTCGGGCCACTCGAGTCACGTACCCGCGGCAGAAAGCTCGTCTCGAGCGCATCTTCCGCGAATTCCGCTGAAAGAGGTTCATTCCGATGATTCAAACCATTCCCGAAGGGGTGGACAGCAAGTTTCGGCTCGTGCTCCTGATCGCGCGCCGCGCGGAGCAGCTCATGCGGGGCGCCCGTCCCAAGATCAAGACCGAGAAGTCCCTGAAGCCGACGCGGCTCGCCGCCGAGGAATTCGAGGACAACCAGGTCCGCTGGGACTACGGCGAAGAGGGCGGAGTCCTGGAGCCGGAAGGCGTCGAGACGCCCGACGAGGAGATGGAAGAGGAAGAGGCCGTCTCCTCCCGGGAGTAGACGACCGGGCGCGGGCGAGCGAGCGATGAGCCGGTCCCCGCGCATTCTCCTCGGCGTCTCGGGCGGAATCGCCGCGTACAAGTCGGCAGAGGTCCTGCGCGGCCTGGTCGAACGCGGCGCGCAGGTCCGCGTGACGATGACCCGAGGCGCGCGCGAGTTCGTCGCCCCTCTCACCTTCTCCATCCTTTCCGGGCATCCGGTGTATCTCGAGGTGTTCGCGGACGGGAACGCCCCGGCCGTCGACCACGTCGAGCTCGCCGACTGGACGGACGTCCTCCTCGTCGCGCCCGCGACCGCGCACACGATCGCAAAGCTCGCGAACGGCTTCGCCGACGACTTCCTGTCGACCTACGCTCTGGTCCACCGCGGCCCGCTGCTCGTCGCGCCGGCGATGGAAACCCGGATGTGGGAGCACCCCGCGACCCGCCGCAACCTCGAGCTTCTCGCGGCGCGGGGCGCCCGCTTCGTCGGACCCGGGACGGGCTTCCTGGCCTCGGGCCGGGAGGGTGCGGGGCGGATGGCCGAGCCCGACGAGATCGTGGAATCCGCGATCGCCCTGGCGACGTCCGCTCGCCGGGACCTCGACGGCCTCCGCGTCCTCGTCACCGCGGGCCCGACCCGCGAGCGGTTGGATCCGGTCCGCTTCGTCTCGAACCGATCGAGCGGGCGCATGGGATACGCGCTGGCCGAAGCGGCCCGCGACCGCGGCGCCCGCGTGACTCTTCTCTCCGGCCCGAGCGGCCTTCCCCGGCCGGAGGGGCTGCGCTTCGTCTCCTTCGAGACCTCGGGAGATCTGGAGAACCTGCTGCGCGCCGAGTTCCCGGAGTGCGACGCGCTCCTCATGGCGGCCGCCGTCGCCGACTTCATTCCCGACGCGTCGCCCGAGAAACTTCACCGTTCGGAGGGGGAGAAAACCGTCCGCCTCTCACCGGGCCGGGACCTCCTGGCGGGTCTCGCTTCGATGCGCGGAAGGCAGACCGTGGTCGCCTTCGCGGCCGAGACCGGCGACCTCGAGACGCGCGGTCGCCGGAAGATGGAGGCCAAGGGCGCGGACCTGATCGTCGTCAACGACGTGGGCCGCACCGACGTCGGTTTTGACGCGCCGGACAACGAGGTGCTGCTCGTGGCGCCGGACGAGCCCGCGCGGCAGATCCCCAAGGCGAGCAAGCGCGAGGTCGCCGACCGGATCTGGGACGAGGTGATCCGGATCCGCAACTCGCGGCGATCCCAGGCGCCGGTCGCCACTCCTCCCACCGCCGACTGAAATATCCTTCGGGCCGATGCCCGGGGACAGCGCCGACCGTACGCTCGCTTCGGAGCTCGCGTTCCTCCGGGACCTCGGCTTCCGGGACCTCTTCGTGAGCGCCGCCCCTCCGAGGGTGATCCCCGGATCGATGGGCGGCCTGCCCGCGGTCGCGCGCTCCATGGACGGCTGCACGCGTTGCCGCCTTTCCGGATCGCGGACGCGGATCGTGTTCGGCCACGGCAACCCTTCGGCCGACCTGATGTTCGTGGGGGAAGCGCCGGGCCGCGAAGAGGACGAGCAGGGCCTGCCCTTCGTCGGCGCGGCGGGTCAACTCCTGACCAAGATCATCGAGGCGATGGGGATGCGGCGGGAGGACGTGTACATCGTGAACACGGTCGC
>JBKPMI010000211.1:0-2859 GCA_046732075.1 Acidobacteriota bacterium
CGCCCGTAGGCGGACGGATCGAACGGCAGCAGGTCCGCATTGGCGAAGCGCAACGCGAGCAGGCCCGCGAGCCGAGCCATGGCGGCGTGGTAGCGGAATCCGGGGTCGCCGTGCCGCGACATCCAGCCGTACGAGTCGTAGACGGAGTGATAAACGCCATAGGGACCGTCGAAAAGGATGTCCATCGAGGCGATCCCGAGGCGGTTGAAGAAGACCGTGTAGTCCGATCCGCTTCCGAGGATCGCGATCGGGAGCTCGTCGCCGGTGCGCTCTCCCGACGCGTAGCTGCGCACGTTCTTCGCGCCCGCGTGCTCGCGCCACGAGTCCGCAACCGTCTTTCCCGGCGCGCCCGGATCCGGAACGATCCCGGCGGCTTCACGGATCACCGCGGCGAGCGTCGGTGAGGCGGAAGCGGAGAAGTCCCTGCCCGACGTGGAGGCGTCGACGTTGATGCAGACGACGCCGTCGCGGATAAGGTCCGACTCGTGCTCCTCCCCCCACTCGGTCGATCCGGTGAGCGTGTACTCCTCGGCGTCCCACTCCCCGAAAATGATCGTCCGGCGCGGGCGAAGTCCCTCGCGGGCGAGGCGCCCGAGCCCGCGGGCGAGCGCGATCATCGTCGCAGTCCCGGACGAGGGGTCGACCGCGCCGTAGACCCACGCGTCGTGGTGATTCGAGAGGATCACCTTCTGCGCGCGCGAGTGCGTTCCCTCGAGGACTCCGATGACGTCCCGGATCGTCCGCCGCTCGCGCGTGTTCTCGATCTGCAACCGGACCCGCACCGGCCCGGGCCCGATCCGGTACGTGTCGGCAATCGCAACCCCCTGCCACTCCGTCGGCACCGCCGGCCCGCGCAGACGCCGGAGGAGCTCCGCCGCATCGCGCGCGGAGAGCGGCATCATCGGCAGCTTCGGAAGGATCGTCGACTCGGACTCGGGAATCCGCCGCGCGGAGGCGGTGGACGGCCAGCCCGGAGTCAGCGGATCGCCGGGGACGAGAAAGTCGTAGACGTTCGCGCCGCGCTGGACGTGAGACGCCGGTCCCCACGGACCCTCCGGATAGACCGGGCCCTGGAACCAGCCGTCCTCGCGCGGGTCCGAGTAGACGAGGATCGCCGCGACGCCGCGCTTTTCCCCTTCGAGCGACTTCCCTCCGCGGTATCCCCCGAAGTAGCGGGCGAGCGCGATCTTTCCCCGGACGTCGACGCCCATCCGGGCGAGCCGGTCGTAGTCCTCCGCGGCGCCGTGGTTGACGTAGACGACCTCGGCGCTGACGTCGGCCGACGGCGCGTACGCGTTCCAGGGTAGGGAGGTCGGACCGATCGCCGAGTCGGCGTCGGAGGCGATCGCCTCTTCGGAGCGGGCGAGGCGCACCTCCGGCTCTCCCACGATCGTCAGGCTCGCGCTCTTCGGATACGACAGCAGGACGTCGTAGGTCGGCGTCTCGACCTTCAGCCCCGCTTTGCGGAACTCGGTGGCGACGAAGTCGGCAACGCGCCGTCCTCCGTCGGTGCCGGCGAGGTGGGGGGCGCGCGTCAGTTCGCGCAGGAGCGCGTCGCACTCCTCGGGCCGCGGCAACGCGAGGAGCCGGCGCTCGTAATCGAGCTGCCACTTCGCGCGATCGGGTTTGAACCCGACCGGGGGCGTCGGCGGCGCCGTCGCCGCCGCGATCAGGAGGAGCAGCGCGGCGAAAGCCCGGCTCATTGGGCCGACCTTCTCCAGAAGTACACCGGAACGCCCAGCAGGAGGATCGCGGCACCCGCGAGCGTCTCCTTCGGCTGCTCGCGCACGGTGTTGACCGCAAGCGCCGCAGAAGACAGGACGAAGAGGAGCGGAACGACCGGATACCCCCAGCACCGATACGGGCGCGGCGCACCGGGAAGCCGGCGCCGGAACACGAAGAGCGAGATCCCGGTCGCGGTGTAAGCGAGGATGACCGCGAACGTCGCATACGTGTAGAGCTGGTCGTACCGGCCCGAAAGGCACAGGAGCGACATCCAGATCGCTTGCACGACGGTCGCGAACGCCGGTGTGTGGAAGCGCGGATGCGCCCGGCCGAAACGCGGGAAGAACAGGCGGTCCCGAGAGAGAGCGAAGGCGATCCGCGGACCCGGAACGATCGAGGCGGAGAGGCAGCCGGCGGCCGCCGCCGCGACCGCGAGCGCGACGGCGATGGCGGCGCCCGATCCGAAAAGCGTCGTCGCCGCAACCGTGGCCGGATGGCCGGATTGCGCGAGATCGCCGACCGACATCGTCCGAAGGAACGCGAAATTGGCGCCGACGTAGAGGAGCATCACGAGCGTCGTGCCGCCGATGAGAGCCAGCGGCAGGTTGCGGCTCGGCCGGCGCACCTCTCCGGCCACGGCGGCGATCTCGCTCCAGCCGTAGTAGCACCAGAAGACGCCGACCATCGCGGTTCCGAACGCGGCGAGCGAGATCGGGCCGGCGGACGGCGCGGAAGCCGAGGTGTCTGGAGAAGCTTTCGCGAACAGACCTCCGAGAGTGAGAGCGACGAGGGCGGCGACGATGAGAGAAGTGAGAAATCCTTGAATCCGGGAGCCCTCCCGGATGCCGATGTACTGCGTGGCCGAGAGGAGGAGCACCGCGGCGACGGCGACGAGCTGTCCGGCCGAGACGTCGAAACCGCCGACCCCAAAGAGCACGTTCTTCGTGGAGAGCGAGGGGAAGAACGCCGAGAAGTACTCGGCGAAGCCGATCGCGACGGCGGCTCCGGCGCCGGCGAGGATGACGAAATACGAGATCCAGCCGTAGAGGAAGCCGGGCAGCGGACCGAACGCCCGTCCGATATACAGGTACATGCCGCCCGGCTCCGGCATCATCGCGCCGAGCTCCGCGTAGA
>JBKPMI010000212.1:0-4444 GCA_046732075.1 Acidobacteriota bacterium
GTCTCGACCACGCCGTCGATCTCCGCAGTCGTCAGCGCGGTCGTCGGCCATCCCGTGTGGAAACGCCATGCGAGGTTGGCGTCCCATCCCTTGCCCAGCGCGTAGTTGAAGTCGACGTTGACCGTGTGGCGCTGGTCGATCGAGCGCGGGACGTCCTCGCCCGCGATCCTCTCCTCGCTCCGGGCGAGCGCGTAGTTGATCCACCAGCCCAGCCGTGGTCCGGCGCGACCCTGAAGCAGCAGCTCGAAGCCCTGCGCGGTCCCGCTCTGCGGCTCGACGCGGACGCGGGCGGGCTCGCCCTCCGGAAAGCGTTCGAACGCCTCGAACAGGCTTTCGTAACGCGGACGGGGATCCCGGACCTCCCGCCGGTAGACCTCGGCGCGCGCCGCGGTGAGTGGACCGGAAACCCCGTCTCCGAATACGTGCTCGAAGCCCGCGACCCACTGCTCGGACTGCTCCGCGCGGTAGAAGCGGGCGTCTCCGTCCTCCACCGCGAGCTCGTAGACGCGCTGGCTCTGGCTGTAATGCCCCCAGCCGAACCGGACGATGCTCGATCGGCCCACGCCCCACGCGAGGCTCGCGCGCGGGCTCCACAGGCTGTCGTGCGTGAGCGTGTGGCGGTCGTAGCGCGCCCCCAGCTCGAGGGTCAGGTTGGCGGCCGGCCGCCAGCGGTCCGAGACGAACGCCCCGAGGTAGTCGTCCCGGAAGTCGTCCCGCAGCACGAACGTCGCTTGCGCGGGCTGCTGGAGCACGCTCGCGAGGGCTTCCTCGAACGCGTGCGATCCGACGTAGTTGTAGCGGGCATCGAAGCGGCGGAGCTCGTACCCCGCCGTCACGTAGTTCGCCGCGCCGGCCTGCAGGTTCCAGGACTGGAGGACGCCGCCGACGTCCAGATCCCGCTGGTCGTTGACGTTGAACTGCTTGTCCTCCTGCTCCTCCCCCCCTTTTCGATCGCGGTTGACGTGACTGACAGAAACCGCGCTGTCCACGTAGAGCCGCTCGGAAAGGACCCACTGGTGCGTGAGCCAGAGATAGGAGTTGCGGTAGGTGGTGTCGAGCTTCGTGCGGTCCCCGGCGCTCCCTTTCGTGAAGTCGAGCTCGTCCTCCGCGTGGAGCACGTTCAGCCGCAGCGACTGGCTCAGAGTGAGGCGGTAGTCGGCCTTGCCGAAGAGATCCCAGTACAGGGGACGTTCCTCGCCGAAGACCCGTTCGGCGAGCGCGGTCGAGCCACCGCGCGCGGACGCCATCCACCAGGCGCGTTCGCCGATCGTCCCGTTGCCCTCGATCTGCGCGGCGAGTGTCGAGAGAGAGAACCGCATCTGGTGGGGCCGGGACGGAGTGATCGTCGAGAGGTCGAGGATGCCGCCCATCCGGTCGCCATAGCTCGACGGAAACGCGCCGGTGGTCAGGTCGGCGTTGGCGAGGTTCGACGCCGCGACGACGCTGAAGGGATTCTCGAACTCCTTGAGGTGGTACGCCTCGTACAGCTCCTGCCCGTCGAGCAGCAGGAGGACCTCGTCCGCCCCGCCGCCGCGCACGTGGAACTGCGCGGACAGGTCGTTCGAAGCGGTCCCGGGCAGCAGGGAGACGGCGCGAAACACGTCGTCACCCAAATGCGGCAGCCGCAGGATCTGGTCCCGGTTCAGCGAAAGGGGCGCGGCCGGCTCGTCCTGCAGGAGCGAGATCCGGCTCGGGTGGACCACGACCTCCTCGCGCGTGAGCGGCGCGGGCTGGAGCACGAATGCGACCTCGACCGGCATTCCTGGAGCCACGGCGACGTCGGCGCGCTCGCCGACCACGAAGCCCGGACGCCGCGCCTGCAGGGTGTACGTTCCGGGCGGCAGGCCGTCGATCTGGAATCGGCCGTCCGGACCCGTCACGGCGCGGGCGCCCGTCCCCAGGACCGCGACCGTGACGCCGGAGAGCGGATCGAGCGCGCGGCGCGAGACGACCGAGCCGCGGACGCCCGCCGGCCGCGCGGCCGCGGAGGGCGGGCCCTCACCCTTCGAGACGACGATCAGGATTCCGCCGGCGCCGGTCTCGACCGCGAGACCGTGCGGCGCGAGGAGCTCGTCCAGGATGCCGCGTGGATCCCGGGACACCGGCGCGGCGCGAACCTTCATCTCCAGACGCACGACGCGGTTGCTGAACACGATCGGGAGGCCGCGCTTCTGGAGCGCAAGAAGGGCGTCCGTCAGCGGCATGCCGGCGGAGAGAGTCGGGGAAGGAGCACCGGCGGGATCGGCTTCGATCGCCGAGGCGGAAGCGGACGCCGCCGGTGAGCCGGCGAGCAAGAGGCACAGAATGACCGGCAGCCGGGCGAAGGATCGGCCGTCCTTCGGCATCCAAGGACGATAGCAGCAGCCGATGAAGAAAAGCCCGCTGACGATCCTCATCCTCCTGCTGCTCGCGACCGGCTGCGCCACCCGAAACGCCCTGGAGGTTTCCGCCCGGCCGGTCGCCCTTCCGGCGTCGACCGCGGTCGCGGCCCCGATTTCGACCCCTGAGACCTCCCCGCCGGCCGAGGGGGCTGCGCCCACGTTTTCCCTCTTTCCGCAGATTCCGAGCGATGCCGCCCGGATCGCGACGGCTCCCCTCCACTGGGAGGGGGGGGACTGGGCGAAGTTCGGCCTCGGAGTCGCGGCGGTCGGCGGAGCAATCCTCCTCGACCGGGACCTACGGCAGATCGTGGAGCGCAACTCCTCGAGCGGTCTCCTCCGCGTCGCGAATGACGTCGCGCCGCTCGGCTCGTATTACTCGTTCGGAGTCCTCGGCGCCTTTTACCTGGGGGGCAAGGCCTTCCACAACGAGAAGGCTCTGTCCGTGGCGCAGGACGGGCTCGTTTCGAGCCTCATCGCGGCCGGCGTGATCACGCCCGTTCTGAAGATCGCGGTCAGCCGCCAGCGACCCGGGAGCGCGGACACGACCTTCGACCGCGACAGCGGCGGAACGAGCTTCCCCTCGGGCCATACGACGCAGGCGTTCGCGGTCGCGTCGGTGATCGCCGCGCACTACGACTCTTTCTGGGTGCGGGCCGCGGCGTATTCGCTCGCGGGACTCGTGGGTCTCTCGCGAATGCAGCAGGGGGAGCACTACGCCTCGGACGTTCTCGCCGGCGCACTCATCGGGACCGCGGTCGGAAACGCGGTGGTCAAGTTCCACGAGAGTGAGCGACTGCACATCGCTTTTGCGCCGTCGATGAACCCGCGCTCCAGGGGCGTCGCCGTCGGACTCCGTTTCGACTTCGGAGATCGCTGAGGGAGGAGCCGGCGAGAGAATTCTTCATCGCTCGAGCCGGACGTCTTCGCGCGGAAATACGCGCCGGGGATCGGATTCGTCCGGAAGGCCCGTCCTACCTGCCCAGGACCAGCACCTCGAAGGAGCCCGGCTCCATCGGGGGCCGGGGGCGCGGCTGATCGGCCGTCGGCGGAGGAGCAGCCCCGAACTTCGCGCCGGCGAGGAAGAGCCGGTGCGTCTTCCCGTCGAGGGCCATGGTGCGCGAGCGCGCCTGGGTCGGGACGACCTCCACGACGGTCAGCTTGTTCGACGAATCCTCGTGGGCGGCCGTCACGGTTCCGTCGCCGCAGGAGGCGAACGCGAGATCGCTCTCGGGGTCGAACGCATTGGCGTCCACGCCTTCGCCGATCGGCACCGTCGCGACGACCCGGCCGCTGTCCGTGTCGACCATCGCCATCATCTTGTTGGCACAGCCCACGAAGAGCCGGCCGCGCTTTCGATCGAAGGCCATCCCGGAGGGCTCTTCGCACGGTGCGAGCTCCCACCGTTTCTCGACGGCCAGCTTCGGGGCGTCGATCACCGCGATCTGGCTCCTGTCTTCGAGGTTGGAGAAGATGTGCCCTTTCCCGTCGCTGATCGCAAACTCCGGCTTGCCGTCGAGCGCGAGCGTGCCGACGACCGTGCCGGTCGCCGCGTCGATCGCGGTGGCGTTGCGGCCCCGGCCGTTGAAGGCAAAGACGTGCCGCGTGGCGGGGTCGTAAAGGATCGCGTCGGGGTTCTCGCCCGTCGACTTCACCTCGGACAGCGGTTTCAGCGTCTTCATGTCGAAGATCGTGATCGTCGAGGACCGGCCGTTGCTCGTGAATCCCCGGCCGAGGTCCGGAGCCAGGGCCACGCCGTGGACTCCGGAGGTGTCCGGGATTTCACCGACGAGCGCGCCGGTGTCCGCGTCGAGAACCACGACCCGGGTCCCGTGCGTGACGTAGAGCCGGCGCGCCCCTTCGTCGACCAGCATGTAGTCCCACCCGCCCTCGCCGCCGACCGCGATCCTCTGGACCAGGTGATAACCGGGTTTGGGGCTCGAGGCGGCGACGAGCGCGAAGAGGCCGACGAGACACGCGAAAGTCCAGAGAGTTGACTTCCTCACTTCGACCCACCCCCCGCCGGCTGCGGCGCGGCGTTCACCCCGGTCTTGTTCGGATAGGCC
>JBKPMI010000213.1:0-12560 GCA_046732075.1 Acidobacteriota bacterium
GCGCTGCCTCTCTGGCGACTCCCGTCGGCCGCGCCGCGCGCCGCGGCCGGGAACAGGGAGAGATCCTCCGGATCCGCGAACCTGCGGTGCGCGCCGAGGACGGCGTCCTCACCTTCGTCGGCACGGAGGCCGACTACCGGCGCGAGTACGGGGGCCGCCCCGCGGACGCCACGGTCGACGCGACCGGCAAAACTCTTCTCCCGGGGCTCGTCGATGCGCACACCCATCCGGTCTGGGTCGGCGACCGGGGCGAGGAGATCGGCCGGCGTCTGGCCGGTGAGAGCTACTCGGCGATCGCCGCGGCCGGCGGCGGCATTCTCGCGACGGTGCGCGTCACGCGCGCAGCTTCCGACGCGGAGCTCGCGGACGCGGTGCGCCGCCGGCTGCGGACGATGCTCGCGCACGGCGCCACGACCGTGGAGGCCAAGTCGGGCTACGGGCTGACGGCGGTCGACGAGATCCGCGCTCTACGGATCCTTCGGGGAATGGACGACCCCGGCCTGCCGCGGGTCGTCCCGACGCTCCTCGCCGCGCACGAAATCCCGCCGGAGTTCCGCGACCGGCGGGAGGAGTGGGTGCGGATCGTGGCCGACGAGCTCGTGCCGCAGGCCGCGCGGGAACGGCTCGCCCGCTACTGCGACGTCTTCTGCGAAACAGGAGTCTTCACGGTCGAAGAGTCACGGCGCATCCTCGAGGCCGCGGGTCGCGCCGGGCTCGGGCGCCGGATCCACGCCGACGAGCTCGCGCGCTCCGGCGGCGCGCTCCTCGCCGTGGAGGTTGGAGCCGCTTCCGCGGACCACCTCCTCTTTGCGGGTGAGGCGGAGATCGCGGCGCTCGCCGGAGCCGGAACGGTCGCCGTGATCCTCCCCGGCACCGCGTGGTGGATGCGTTCGAAGCCCGCGCCCGCGCGGGAGATGATCGCGGCGGGCGTTCCGGTCGCGGTCGCCTCCGACGCCAACCCCGGGACCTGCTACACGGAGTCGCTCGCGGCCGTCGCCGTCCACGCGTGCCTCGACTCGGGACTGTCCGTCGAAGAGACACTGACCGGGATGACGCTGAACGCGGCCGCGTCGCTCGGGCTGGCGGAGGAAGTGGGCTCACTCGAGACCGGAAAGTCCGCCGACGTGCTCGTCCTCGACTCCCGGGACGACCGTCACCTCATATACCATTGGGGAATCAATCTCATGTCGACGGTGGTTCTTCGCGGCCGCATCGCCGCCTAGAAAGAGTCGCTCATGGATTTCGACAAGACTTCCTTCGCCGATCTGCTCAACGCATTCGCTTCCGACGCGCCAACCCCCGGCGGCGGCAGTGCTGCGGCGCTCGCCGGCGCGATGGGGGCGGCGCTCGCAGAGATGGTGGCTTCCCTCACGCTCTCCAAGGAGAAGTACGCCGCCTCGCACGAGGCCATCCGGCCGATTGCCGGTCTGGCGCGCCGAACGCGGCAGGAGCTGCAGAGGCTGGCACACGAGGACTCCGAGGCCTACGACGCGGTCGTGGCTGCCCGCCGGCTGCCGAAGGACACGCCGGACCAGGAGAAGGTGCGAACGCGGAAAACGTCCGAAGCCAACCGTCTCGCGGCGGAGGTTCCGATGCGCACGGCCCGCTCCGCAGCCCGGCTCCTGGCCGCGATGCCCGAGCTCGCGAAGAAGGGCAACCCCAACGCCGCGTCGGACGCGGGCGCCGCGGCCCTCCTGCTCGAGGCCGCCGCCCATGCCGCGCTCCTGAACGTCGCGATCAACCTCGCCGGGATCGACGACGCGGCCTTCGCGGCCGACCTCAAGGCGGAGTCGCAGCGGCTCTCCGACGAGGCCGTGCGGATCCGCGAGCGCGCTCTGTCGACAGTCCGCAGCGCTTTTTAGCGCTTCGCACGTCGTCTCAAATCACTCCAACCGGGTGAGTTGCGCACCGTCGTGGGCGAAGGAGTTTTTCGCTTGACAGCGATGTGCGCTTTTGTTACTCTTGTTTCTATTGAATCGCGCGGCACCGGAGACGGGTCGCGCGATTTTCTTTTCTGCCCCTCACCTTCTCGACTAATCGGCTCGGCCCGCTCCGGTTAACTCGCGCCGCCCTTCGGCAATCGTTCCCTCTTTCCGATCTCGTCCCTCGAAAGGGCGCGATTTCACGGGGTTTTCTCCGTGCCGGAGCCCTCCCGAAGACGCCGGGATCGGCGACTACAATCGCCGCCGAATGACGGACGCCCCTCCGAAGCTCTACCTGGTGGACGCGATGTCCAACATCCACCGGGCGTACCACGCGATCCAGCGCCTCTCGACCTCCGCCGGCCGTCCGACCAACGCCATCTACGGCTTCGTCACGATGCTCCGCAAGATGATGCGGGAGCACACTCCGGAGTACGTCGCGGTGGCCTGGGACGGCCCGGAGCGGACCAAGCGCCACGCCGAGTACGTGGACTACAAGGCCAACCGGCCGACGATGGCCGATGACCTCCGGGTGCAGCTCCCGGCCATCCGCGCCATTCTCGAGGCGTACAAGATCCCGGTTTTGGAGCTCACGGGATACGAGGCGGACGACGTCATCGGAACCCTTTCCCGGAAGGCCTCCCTGATGGGCTTCGACGTCGTCATCGTCACCGCGGACAAGGACATGCTCCAGCTCGTGGGACCTCGCGTGCGCGTCTTCCACACCGGGCGCGAAAAGTTCCTGGACGAGGCCGGCGTCCGGGAGTTCTTCGGGGTTGCGCCGGCGCAGGTCGTCGACGTTCTCGCGCTGATGGGCGACAGCGTCGACAACATCCCGGGGGTCCCCCGCGTGGGTGAGGTGACGGCGAAAAAGTGGATCGCGGAGTACGGAGACCTCGCGACGCTCCTCGCGCGCGCCGACGAGATCAAGGGAAAGGTCGGAGAGAGCCTCCGCGAGCACAAGGACGACGCCCTGATCTCGCGCCGCCTGGTCGAAATCCCGGTGGACCTCGACATCCCGTTCGAACCGGACGCTTTCCGCTCCACGGCCGCGGACTCGGAGAGGTTGAAGAAGCTCTTCGTCGAGCTCGAGTTCCACTCGCTGGCCGCCGAGATCCACGACGAGTCCGCGGTGGCTCCCGAGATCACGGCGGTTCGCCGGCGTCCGGGCGAGGCCTTCCAGGTCGATCCCGCGGCGGATCCGCTCGGAATCGCTCTCCTCCGCGCGAAGGACCGCGTCCTGCTCGCGGTCTCGGACGGCAGCAACGTCGAGATCGCCGAAGAGACCGCCCCGGAGATCGCCGCCCGCTGGCGGGCGCTCGATCGCCCCGGCCGCGCCGTCACGCTGGCCGACGCGAAGACGCTCGACGCGCTGCTCGCGAGCGAGGGCGCCGGGGCCGTCGGCGCCGACGTCTTCGACGTCTGTCTCGCGCAGTACGTGCTGTCGCCCGGCGTCGGCAGCTCGGACTTCGAGGTGATGGCGTTCCAGCGGCTGGGCCAGCGCGTTACCGCGAACAAGGAGGCGGGGATCGTCTCCTGCGCGCTGCCGGAAGGCTATGCGGTCGAGACCGCCGACCGCTGGCTCGGCGAGCGCGCGTCGGGAACGCGGGAGCTGGCGACGCGCCTCCGCGCGGAGCTGGAGAAGCGGCCGGCGCTCGAGAAGATCTACCGGGAGATCGAGCGCCCGCTGACGCCGGTGCTCGCGCGGATGGAGCTCGCCGGGATCGCGGTCGACATTCCGTACCTGAACGAGATGTCGGCCCGCATGGAGAAGAGCCTGCGCGGGCTGGAGGAGAGGATCTGGGCGGAGGCCGGCGAGGAGTTCAACCTGAACTCACCGGTCAAGCTGGGACAGGTCCTCTTCGAGAAGATGAAGCTCCCGGTCGGCCGGAAGACCGCGAAGACGCGCGTGTCGTCGACGGGAGTGGAAGTCCTGAACGAGCTGGCGGACGCGGGGTTTCCGATCGCGCGGATGGTCATCGAATACCGCGAGATCTCGAAGCTCAAGGGGACCTACGTCGACGCGCTCCCGCAGCTCGCCGACGCCGAATCCCGCGTCCACTCGTCGTTTCACCAGACCGTCGCGGCGACCGGGCGTCTTTCCTCGTCCGACCCGAACCTGCAGAACATCCCGATCCGGACGGCGGCGGGCCGCGAGATCCGCCGGGCCTTCGTCGCGCCGCCCGGCAGCAAGCTGGTCGTCGCCGACTACTCGCAGATCGAGCTGAGGATCCTCGCGCACCTCTCGGGCGACGAGAACCTGATCGCCGCGTTCGAGCGCGGCGATGACATACACCGCGCGACCGCCGCGAAGATCTTCGGCGTCACGCCGGACCTCGTGAGCCAGGAGATGCGATTCGCCGCGAAGCGGATCAACTTCGCGCTGCTGTACGGAATGGCGGCCTTCACGCTGGGGAAGGACCTCGGCGTCTCGACGTCCGAGGCGAAGAGCTACATCGAGTCTTACTTCGCGCAGTTCCCGGGCGTCCGCGGATACCTCGACGGGATCCTCGACGAGGCGCGGCGGACTCGGGAGGTCACCACGATCTTCGGCCGCGTGCGGCCGATCCCGGACATCCAGGCCTCCAACGGAATGGTGCGCGGAAACGCCGAGCGGATGGCCCTGAACGCCCCGTTCCAGGGGTCCGCGGCGGACATCATCAAGATTGCGATGGTTCGCCTCGACCGGGCGCTCACCGCGCAGGGACTCCGGTCCCGGCTCCTGCTCCAGGTTCACGACGAGCTCGTCCTGGAGGCTCCGGCCGAGGAGGTGTCCGCACTTTCGGACACCGTCCGGAAGGTCATGGAGGAGGCTGCGGCCCTCAAGGTCCACCTGGCCGTGGACGTCGGATCCGGCGACAACTGGCTCGCCGCAAAGTGACCTGGATCACACCTTCGCTATACTTCGCCCGCATTTCGATGAATCGGAGAGTTCTGTCTCACCTGGCTCTGGCCGTCGGCCTCTCCCTCGCGGGAGCTTTCGCGCGCGGCCAGGAAGCCGCTTCACCGACCCCGACGGCCGTGGCCACCCCGGCCCCCGAGGAGACTCCGCCTCCCGAGATCACGCCGACTCCGGAGATCACTCCGGCTCCGGAGATCACTCCGACTCCCGCGGCCGCCCCGGCGAGTCCCGCAGTGGCTCCGGGTCAGCCGCCGGCCCCGACGCCCGCGCCGATTCCACCGCCAGCACCCGCTGTGTCGGCACCCCCTCCCGCGGCTCCTGTGCCGGCCCCAGCCATGGCGAAGC
This sequence comes from Acidobacteriota bacterium, assembly GCA_046732075.1. Taxonomy (GTDB): domain Bacteria; phylum Acidobacteriota; class Thermoanaerobaculia; order UBA5066; family Gp7-AA6; genus Gp7-AA6. The sequence goes on from JBKPMI010000213.1 coordinate 5,170, forward strand.
CGACTTCCGTGCCACCCGGTCGGATCACGGATCCCGCGGTGATCTCCATCCTGCAGGTACCGTCGGACAACCCGTTCGGCGTCACGGCGCAGGTGCCGACGTCGCCGCCGCCCAAGCTCACCTTCGAGGACGCCACGGTCTCCACGAACCAATTCGTCTCGGTGCGCGTGGACCCGACCGGAAAGCCGGTCGGCTTCCGGCTGGAGCGCGATCCCATTCCGTCGCTGGCCGGCGAGGCGCAGAAATCGCTCGCGCGATGGACGTTCGAGCCCGCGCGGGCAGCGGCCGGGCCGGTCGAGACGTGGGCCGCGCTTCGCCTCGACCTCGTCGTCGAGATCAATGCGCCGCGTTCGGTGCAGAGCTCGGTCACGATGGTGACGCCGTCGACTCCGGTTCCGCGCCCGCTCGCCTGGCCGAACGACGACGTCTGGATCGCGAGCCGCAAGCCCGGCGCAACGGGCGACGGCGTGGCGCCGCTCGAGACCGTCGATAACCCGCCAATGCCGCGGAAGACCCCGTGGAGCGCGACTTCCTACAAGGGCCCCTTCTCCGCGAAGTTCTGGGTCCACGTGAAGGCGAGCGGAATCGTGGACAAGGCGATCCCGCTCGCGGCGAGCGACCCCGTTCTCATCGGATACCTGAGGCGGGCCATGACCGGCTGGACGTTCCATCCGGCGCAGACGAACGCCGGGGGGATCGACTCGTGGAACGAGATGTTCCTCTCGGGGCAGGTCTCCTACAGCGTCGACTTGAAGCAGATCGCGTCGCTCCGGAAGAGCCTCGGCGGCTCGTAGAACGCTCCTCGGAGACCGGATCCCGCCCGCGCTGGCGGAGCGCCTGATCGGCCGCTTCTCGACAGAGATCTCTCGGGCGCGCCTTCACCGGGGGCGGCTCGCGCGGATCCTGACTTCGCTCGCTCGCGCCGACGCGATCGTTTTCGGGCGGCGCGTCTTCCTCTCGCCCCTCGGAACGGACTTCCTCTCCGACGCGTCGGACGCCGCGCGCCTCCTGGCGCACGAGCTCACCCACGTGCGCCAGTACCGCCGTTATGGAGTCGCCGCGTTCCTCGGCCGCTACCTGGGCGAGTACCTCGGCGCGAGATTCGCCGGCGCCTCCCACTCGGACGCCTACCGCCGGATCTCCTTCGAGAGAGAGGCGGAGAGCTCTTCGCGGGAGGGCTAGAGTTTCAGGCCAGACCGTTCTTCTCCAGCAGCGCCGGGAACCGCGGGTCCCCGCGGATCGGATCGAAGAACGGATAGACCTGGATCGGCAGCATGAAGCTCGCGCGATAGTCGGCGGCTTTCTCGAGCCACCGGAACGCCTCGTCCGTGTGGCCGAGCGCGATGTTCATCTGCACCATGCAAGCCATCGGCACGTAGTGCGTCTTGCCCCGCTCCTCGAAGTCCGCGAGGATCGCTTCCGCCTCTTCGCGGCGGCCGGCGGCGACGAGCGTCACGCCCTTCCCCGCGACGAACGTGGGGTTGCCGCGGGTCAGCCGGATCCCCTCGTCGAACGCCGCGATCGACTGATCGAGAAGGCCGCTCGCCTGCGTGGCGAGGCCGAGCCAGAGGTAGAACTGGGGGAAGTTCGCATCCATCTCGATCGCCTTGTGGAGCTGTTCGATCGCCTCGTCGTAGCGGTGCGCGCAGTAGTAGGCCCAGCCGTAGTCGGCGTTGGTGATCAGCGAGAGCGGGTCGATCTCGAGCGCCTGGCGGAACTGGGTGAGCGATTCCTCCGCGCGACCGCGGGCGGCGAGAAGGAAGCCGTAGAAGTGATGCGCCTGCGCGTATTCGGGGTTCAGGTCGATGGCGCGGCGGAATTGCTCCTCCGCCGCGGCCCACTCCCAGGAGACGAGCAGAGCGTAGCCGAGCGACGTGTGCGCCTCGGCGAGCCCGTCGTCGATCTCGAGCGCCTTGCGCGCCGCGGCCTTCGCCTTCGGATACGCCTCGCGCGGAGGCAGAGCCGCGTAGCGATCCATGCCGAGCATCGCGTAGCAGTCGGACACGCCCGTCCACGCGAGCGCGTAGGCCGGGTCCTTCTCGATTGCCTGCTGGAAGTGCTCCAGCGCCTTCTGCAGGCCGGGCACCGTCCCCTTGTTCCAGTGATAGCGCCCCTTGAGATACAGCGCGAACGCCTCGCGGTCGACCTCGTGCCGCTTCGCGATCCGTTTCTTCTGCTCCGGTCCGAGCGTCAGCTTGAGGCTTCCCGTGATCTCCCGCGTGATCTCTTCCTGCACCGCCGGCAGGTCGTCGATCGGGCGGTCGTAGCGGGCGCCCCACAGGCGCCAGCCGTTCGTGGCGTCCACGAGCTCCACGCTGATCGCGAGCGCCGCTCCCCGCGGCGCGATCTTCCCGGAGAGGACGGTTCCGACGCCGAGCTCTCTCCCGACCTGCTGCGGATCGGCGTCCCCGCGGTAGCGAAACATCGTGCTGCGGGCCATGACCCGCAGCTTCGGCACCTGCGACAGGCCGTTGATGAGGTTCTCGGTGATGCCCTCGGTCAGATAGTCCATCTCGGCGTCGCCGCCCGGATTGACGAACGGCAGGATGGCGAGCGACTTCCCCCGCGGGCCGCGCCGGACCGCCGACCGGACCCGGCTCGACGGAGCCGACGTGGTTCCGGACATTGGCGCCCCCGACACGACCGTCGGATCCGAAGCCCCCATGGACGCGAGGCTGCGCAACGGAGCGACGAGCTCCGCGGCGGACGCCGGCCGCCGGGGCGCGCTTTTCTCGAGACAGTTCCGGACAATTCGATCGAGCTCCGCCGGAATCTCGGGGGCGACACGCGACGGAGGAGCGGGCTCGTCCCGGAGGATTGCGGCCATCCGATCGAAAACGCTGGCTCCCGTGAACGCGGGGCGCCCCGTCAGCATCTCGGAGAGCACGCACCCGAATGCGAACAGGTCGCTCTGCGGACCCGCGGCCTCGCCGCGCACCTGCTCGGGAGACATGTAGCCGACGGTGCCGAGCACCGTGCCGGGGCGCGTCGGGTCCGGTGTCGTGGGCGCCGCGGTCGCTTCGGCGCCGGCGGCCTCGTCCCGCACCCACCGCGCGAGCCCGAAGTCGAGGATCTTGATCCGCCCTTCCGACGTTACGAAGAGGTTGTCCGGCTTCAAGTCGCGGTGAATGATCCCGCGGGAGTGAGCGGCTGCCAGGCCCTCGGCGATCGAGGCGGCGACTTCGGCGGCGCGCCGCCAGGGCATGGGACCCGGAGCGAGCGCGGCCCGCAGGCTCTCGCCGTGGAGGAGCTCGGTGACCGCGAACGAGACGCCGTCGTCCTCTCCGAAGTCGTAGATCGCGAGAAGGTTCGGATGCGACAGCGCGGCGATCGCGCGCGCCTCGCGCTCGAATCGCGCGAGCGCCTCCCGGTCTCCCGCGAGCTGCTCCGGCAGGACCTTGACCGCGACCTCGCGGCCGAGCCGGCGGTCGCGGGCCCGGTAGACCTCGCCCATTCCGCCGGCGCCGAGCGGCGCGAGGACCTCGTAGCGTTGGAGGAGCGTGCGGGAGACGAGAGACACGGTATCGGGATTTTTCCACAGAGGCAGATCGCCTCGTCTCCCGGCTACCGGCTACCGGCTACCGATTCAGTATCTCCCTTCGATCTCCGACCCGGCGCGTGACCTTCTCGGCGTCGAGGTGCTCGAGCATCGGGATCGCGAGCTTTCGCGTCAGGCCGAACATCTCCTTGAACTCCGCGATCTCGATCGCGGCGCGACCCGACGCCCGCAGCCGCGCGACGAGGTCGTCGACCGCCTCCCGCGAGATCACCCAGCCGCCCGGCAGACGCACGAGCTTCCCCTTCTTGACCAGGTAGCCGATCAGCCCCTCGACGACCTTCTGCCGGTGCTGGACGATCGCGGTCACCTCCGACGGAGACGGCGGAGCGAGGCCACGCTCCCGGAAAACTTCCGCGATCCGTTCGGAAAGGTCGCGGTCGCCGACCGCCAGATCGTCCCGTCCCGGAACGCGCGCCTCTTCCCCGACCGCCGTGAACGCGCCGCGCCGGACGAGCGCGGACTCCAGGGCTTCGGCCCACGGCGGATCGGCGGCGGGCGCGAGCCGGGCCAGCAGGGTCCGCCGGGGGATTCCGACGGATCCGCTGCCCGACTCGAGATACGCGGCGATCTCGCTCCGCGCTCTCTCCGCCAGCCGCGCGAGAACGCTTTCCGCCACGTAGCGATCCGGAGAGCGGCGCAGCACGTGAACGCGGCCCGAGTCTCGCGCGGCGGCGAGGGCGGACCGCACCTCGCCGACCGCAACGCCCGCGCGTGGAGCCAGCTGCTCCTCCGATATGCCGCTCTCGCGCGCCTGCTCGATCCACAGCTCCAGTCGATCCGCGAGCGAGGAGCTCTCGAGCCGGTCCAGGAGGTCACGGACTTCGGCGGCCGGCCGCCGCCCGAGCGGCGGCGCGAGCGGATCGAGCACGACTCCTCCGCCGATCGTGGCCACCGGAGAGAGGCGGCGGATCACAAACCGGTCCCCGGGCGCGGACGCGATCAGCGATGAGAGGCGGAGCTGCGCGCGCGCGGAGCCGCCGGGCACGAGCGAGCGCCCGTCGAGCAGCCGGACGAGAGCCCGCGCCTCCGAAGAGTAGTGATGGAAGGACACCCGGTCGCCGCTTCGAAGCGGGGGCGCGGTCGGGAGGAGATCGAGGCGAACCGTCAAGAGCGGGCTCCGAGCGAATGCTCCGGGCGTCGCCAGGACCCGGCCGCGGGTGAGCTCCGCCAGCTCCGCACCCGCGAGGTTCGCGCTCACCCGCTCCCCGGCGCAGGCTTCCGCGGTCTCGCGGCCGTGCACTTCGACGCGGCGCACGCGGACGCTCCGGCCCTGCGGCAGGAGCTCCAGCTTCTGATCCTTCGAGATCGTGCCGGAAACGAGGCTCCCGGTGACGACCGGGCCGAATCCCGCGATCGAGAATGCGCGATCGATCGGAAGACGCACCCCGCGCGACGCCCGATCGGAATCGGACCCGCGAGCCGACAGGCGAAGGATCGCGCGCTTCAGGTCCTCGATCCCCGCCCCGGTCCGGGACGACACCGGCACGACCTCCGCGTCTTCCAGCGCGGAACCCCGCGTCATCTCCCGGACGTCCGAAGCCGTGACGTCGACGAGCTCCGGCGCGACGCGGTCCGTCTTGGTCACCGCGACGACGCCCCGCCGGATGCCGAGCATCCGCACGATCTCGAAGTGCTCGCGGGTCTGGGGCATGACCGACTCGTCGGCCGCCACGACGAGGAGAACCGCGTCGATGCCGCCCGCGCCCGCAAGCATGTTGCGGACGAAGCGCTCGTGGCCCGGAACGTCCACGAAGGACACGCGCACTCCATCCCACTCCGCGTGCGCGAAGCCCAGGTCGATCGTGATGCCCCGCCGCTTCTCCTCGGGCAGGCGGTCGGTGTCGATCCCCGTGAGAGCCTGCACGAGCGCGGTCTTGCCGTGATCGATGTGCCCGGCGGTTCCGACGAGGAAGCGGTCCACGGCCCGAAGGCTACAGCGGTGGTAGCCTCTCGCGCATGCGCGACCGCATCGAGAGCGACTTGAAGCAGGCGCTCAAGGCGGGCGAAAAACGGCGCGTCGCGACGCTGCGTCTCCTTCTCGCGGCGTTCCAGAACGAGAGGATTCAGGCCGGCCGCGATCTCTCCGACGAAGAGTCGGAGGCGGTGCTCCGGCGAGCCGTCAAACAGCGACGCGAGGCGATCGAGCAGTACGCGAAGGGCGGGCGGGACGACCTCGCCCGCGGCGAAGCCGAGGAGGTCGCGATCATCGAGGCCTACCTCCCGGCGGGCCTGTCCGACGCGGAGGTCGAGGACGCGATCCGCGAGATCATCCGCGCGAAGGGATACTCCACCGCGCGGGACGCCGGTCTCGTCATGAAGGAGCTCATGGCCGCCCACCGCGGCCGCGTCGACGGGAAGCGCGCCCAGGAGATCGCGCGCCGACTGCTGGCGTGAATCCTCCCTTCTCCATGGACACCCCGGACACCTCCACCACCCGCTACGAGATCGAGGTCAAGCTGCCCGTTTCGGACCTCGCGGCGCTCCGGGGAAGACTTCGCGCCCGGCAGGCGCGGGAGATCACCTCGCCGCACCACGAATCGAACGACATCTACGACGAGGCCGACGGGACTCTCCGGAAAAGCGGCCGCCTTCTCCGGCTCCGCCGGACCGATCACGGCGCGACGTTGACGTACAAGGGGCCGGCACGCTTCGAGGAGGGCGCCCGCACCCGGGAGGAGCGGGAGACCGCGGTGTCCGATCCGAACGAGATGGAGAGGATCCTGCGAGCGCTCGGCTTCGAGCGGCGGTTCCGCTACGAGAAGCGGCGCGAAGAGTGGTTTCTGGAGGAGTGCGTGATCGCGCTCGACGAGACGCCGATCGGCACCTTCGCGGAGGTCGAGGGCGATCCGGCCGCGATCCGCCGGGTCCTGCAGCTCCTGGAGCTCGACCCCTCGGAGACCCTGCCGTACTCCTACGCCGAGCTGTACGCGCGCCGCCGGCGGGAGGACCCGGCGCTGCCCGCGGACATGCTGCTCGATCCGAGCTGACGTTGTCCTACCGATGAGGGCCATGCTGCTCTCGGCCGGCCTCGGGACGAGGTTCCGGCCCGTGACGGAGGAGATCCCCAAGCCCCTCTTTCCCTTCCTGAACGTGCCGCTCATCCGGACGCACCTCGAGCGGCTCGCACGCGCCGGGATTGGCGAGGTCGGCGTGAACCTCCACCACCGGGGGGATGCGATCCGGTCGGCGGTCGCCGCCTTTCCGAAGGGCCTTCCGAAGGTGCGCTTCTTCGAGGAGCCCGAGATCCTGGGCACGGCCGGGGCGCTCGGAAACGCGGCGGACTGGCTCTCCCACGAAGGCGACTTCTTCGTCGTCAATTCGGACGCCGCCCTCGAGCCGGAGCTCGAAGCTCTCCTGGCGCGACACCGCGAGACCCGCCGCAAAGCCACGTTGCTCGTCGCCGAGAACCAGGAGCCCGCCCGGTTCACTCCGCTGGCATCGGAGGGCGATCGCGTGACCGCCTTCGGCCGGAAGTCCTCCTGGCCGCTCGTCTACACCGGAGTCTGCGTTCTGTCTCCCGGCCTGCTCCCCCGCATTCCCGCCGACTATCGCTCGCTCGTCGCCGACCTCTGGCAACCCATGCTCGACTCGGGCGAAGAGGTCGGCTGGCTTCTGCACGACGGTCCGTTCTCGGACCTCGGGACGCCGCGGGACTTTCTTCGCGCGACCCGCCAGGCACTGACGCGCGGGGGCCCGTTTGCCGCCGACGCCGGCCGGTTCGACGCGCCGTCCCGCGTTCTTTCCCGGATTCGAACCCGCGGACTGGAGTGCGTCTCGAGCGTCCTGGGGTCCGTCACGGTCGGCGCCGGGACGCGCCTCATCGAGACGGTGG